>DIFC01000066.1:61290-93139 GCA_002418945.1 Deltaproteobacteria bacterium UBA5758
CCCCTCCACGGGCAAAAGGCAGGTTGAGGTTAAGGTTGAGCTAGATAAGGCAGGAGCCTCAACCTGATTCTTCTCGTCATTTGACGCCGAACATTCTTTTCAGGATCGCGGCATTCGATATACGAATTACGGTTTACGGTTTACGGTTTTCTATGTTTCGAGTTTCCTCTTTGTCTGTGGATATGGTATATAAAGTGTCATGGAAAATCCGAAGTTGAGATGGATCGAGGCACACCCTATCATTCAGGACGGCGAGGAACAGATACTGCTCAGGGATACGGAAGGGGTAGCTGAACGCGCTCTCATTGTGCCGAAAGGAGTAGCCTTTATCATCTCCCTCATGGACGGGACAAGGGCCCTCAGAGATATTCAGGCTGAGTATATGAGGGTTTCCGGAGAACTGATCTACCTGGATGATTTACAGGGGCTTGTCGATGCCCTTGACTCACAACTCCTTCTTTTCAACAACCACTACAGGGAATGCCTTGCGCAAATGCGCGAGGAATATGCAAAAAACCCGGTAAGGGAGCCGTTTCTTGCCGGCAAGAGCTACGCGGAAAACAGAATGGAACTCCTTGCGTTCATCGACGAGATGTTCAAAGGAGCAGGCAGCAGCGGGTATGCAGGGAAGGAGATAACCGGTATGCTCGCCCCTCACATAGATTATGCGAGAGGCGTTGAGGTCTACAGGGAGACCTACAGGCACCTCAGATCCGTAGAAAAACCCCTCATCGTCATCCTGGGGACGTGCCACCGCCCCACAGACAGGATCTGGAGCATATCGGTGAAGGATTTTTCAACGCCCCTTGATGTAATTCCCCACCCCGAGGGGCTGTGCAGCCTCATTCGGGAAGATCATGTTCTGAAACAGTATATCGATGAGTGGCCGCACAGGAACGAGCATTCAATAGAGCTTCAGCTTCCCCTGATACAGTTCATGTTGAACAATGATTTCGAAATGCTCCCCATCCTTACAGGCTCAATGCAGGAATACGTGAACGGACAAAAAGATCCTGACGACAGTAAGGTTGCGGAGATTATCGGGCATTTCAAGGCAGTTCTTCAAGCCTACGGAAAGCCCTATGTCATTATTGCAGGAGCGGACCTCGCTCACATCGGCGCGCAATTCGGGGACAGTTATGCGCTTGACACCGGTACCCTTGCAGCCTCAAAAGGAAAGGACGAGGTTATTCTTCAATCCGTAAGCAATGTCGATTCCAGGGGATTTTTCGAGGGGGTAAAGGCGGAGCGGGATGCGAGGAGGATATGCGGCCTCGCGCCGATCTTCTTCCAGCTCTGTCTGCTTCAGGACAGCGCCTGCGATGTCGTCAGCTATAAGCAATGGACGGATGGACGATCGTCGGTCAGCTTCGCAGGGGGAGTGTTTTATAAATAGAACATTGAACGGTTTTTAGAGGTCGGTAGATGAGGATCAATGAGGACAATTCCTATTCGATCGGCAAGACGCCTCTCGTTCGGCTCAACAAGGTGACCGGCGGCACAAAGGCTATTGTCCTTGCAAAGATCGAGGGGAGGAACCCTGCCTATTCCGTGAAATGCCGCGTAGGCGCCGCAATGATCTGGGATGCCGAGAAAAGCGGCAGGCTGAAGCCCGGAGTGGAGATCATCGAACCCACGTCGGGCAATACCGGCATCGCGCTTGCATTTGTCGCCGCCGCCAGAGGATACAAACTAACCCTTACCATGCCTGAGACGATGAGCATTGAACGCCGCAAAGTACTGAAGGCCTTTGGCGCAGACATTATCCTTACCGAAGGAATAAAAGGAATGAAAGGTGCTGTCGATAAGGCCGAAGAGATCGCAAAGAGCGACCCGGCCCGCTATTTTTTGCCGCAGCAGTTCGAAAATCCCGCAAACCCGGCCATCCATGAGGCAACGACGGCAGTAGAGATATGGGTCGACACCGAAGGGAAGGTGGACATACTGGTCTGCGGCGTCGGCACAGGCGGCACAATAACCGGGATAAGCCGTTATTTCAAAAAGGCAAAAGGCAGGCATATTACATCCGTTGCCGTGGAGCCGGTCCATTCACCGATACTCACCCAGGCGCAAAACGGCGAGGAATTGAAGCCCGGTCCCCACAAGATCCAGGGCATCGGCGCCGGTTTTGTGCCGAAGGTGCTTGACCTCTCCCTCATCGACAGGATAGAAACGGTAAGCAACGACGAGGCCATGGAAATGGCGCGCCGCCTTGCGCGGGAAGAAGGCATCCTGAGCGGTATATCCTGCGGGGCCGCAGTCCACGCGGCAGTACGTATTGCCGGGGAACAGGAAAATTCAGGGAAGGTGATCGTCGTCGTCCTCCCCGATGCGGGAGAGCGCTACCTTTCAACGGAATTGTTCGACTTCCGGCAATAATGGATATGAGTAAGACAGAAAAAAAGGTAGTCGCAGTCGGCATGAGCGGCGGCGTCGATTCCACGATGGCGGCCCTTCTCCTGCAAAAGCAAGGGCACACCGTAGTAGGCCTTACGATGAAGATCTGGGACGACTCGGTGCCTGGCCCTGCGACAAAGAGCGGGTGTTACGGCCCTAACCAGATATTCAGTATAGCCGAAGCTCAGGCAACCGCTCTGAAATTGGGGATTGAGCATCATGTAGTTGACCTCAGCGATGAATTCCGGGAAGCGGTCATTGAATATTTTCGCCGGGAGTACGCAAGCGGAAGGACACCGAACCCTTGCGTGATGTGCAATTCGATGGTCAAGTTCGGGGCGCTCTTCGAAAAAGCGGCCAAAAGCGGGATCGCCTTCGATCTTTTCGCAACAGGCCATTATGCAAGAATTGTTTATAATCCCATCGAACACAGATACCTTTTGAAACGCGGCGTCGATGCAGCGAAAGACCAGTCTTACTTTCTCTACAGGCTTTCCCAGGGGCAGCTTGAAAAGACCGTCCTTCCCCTCGGCGATTACCGGAAGGATAACACAAGGGACATGGCGCGCGAAGCGGGGCTTGAGGCGTATCTGAAAAAACCGGAAAGCCAGGATTTCCTTGAACGGGATGATTATGGCGTTCTCCTCGGCGACAAAGACAAGCCCGGCAATATAGTGGATGAGAAAGGCAACGTGATCGGCAGGCATGCCGGCATTGCCCGCTACACCGTTGGACAGCGCAAGCATCTTAACCTGGCGGGAATGAAGGAGCCCTTCTATGTCCTTCGCATAGATGTCGGGCGCAATGAGATAACGACAGGACCAAAAGCGTCTCTTTGCCGTTCCGGACTAATTGCCGGAGACCTCCATTGGATACTCCCTTTCAACGCCTTGCAAGGTGAACGGCTTCTGGCTCAGATACGATACAGGAGCAGGCCCGCTGAATGCACCCTCCACCCGGCAGGAGAGGGAACGATCAGGGTTCAATTTGCCATGCCCCAGGAGGCGATCGCCCCGGGCCAGTCTGTCGTCTTTTACTCAGGTGACACAGTCGCAGGCGGCGGCATCATACAAAAGGCATTAAGCGACAAACAGTGACAATCTCGGACGATATCCCGATACCAGCCGGGCGTTTCTGCAATTATTGCGGCGGATATTGCGGCGGCCCCCTGCAAGGACAGTCTGAAGCGCATAATAGTAAATAAAGATTGTCTTTGCGCATCTTCGATGTTACTTATTCATTATGAAAAAGACGTTGACGGTCGTTGATGCCGCATCTCTTATCATCGGCATCGTTATCGGTGTGGGGATATTCAAAGCCCCTTCCCTCGTTGCCCACTATACCGGCAACACGTTCCTTTTTTTCGCCGCATGGGTCGCAGGAGGGGCGGTCTCGCTTATCGGTGCACTCTGCTATGCCGAGCTGGCAACCGCCTACCCTCATCCGGGCGGGGATTACCACTACCTTATGCTCGCCTTTGGAAAGAAGCCGGCGTTCCTCTTCGCCTGGGCGCGAATGACGGTCATGCAGACCGGCTCAATAGCCATGCTCGCCTTTATACTTGGGGACTACCTGTCGCGGGTCTTTTCACTGGGGGCATACTCCTCTTCCATATATGCCGCAGCAGGCATAATCGTGCTGACCCTTGTCAATGCAGCCGGCATAAAGGAGGGAAGGATAACGCAGAAACTGCTGACGCTCATGATCGTGGCCGGTATGCTTTTCATTATAGCCGGCGGTCTCTTTTTTGCTGCTCCCGTGCCGTCAGGTGTGGCGCCATCTCCGCCGGCCGGCACGCTTCCCGGCCTCGCAATGGTCTTTGTGCTCCTCACCTACGGAGGCTGGAACGAGGCGGTATACATATCGGCAGAATTACGTGGGTCGAAGAAGGGCATGTTTCGCTCCCTGATATGGAGCATTACGATCATAACCCTTCTCTATATACTTATCAACGCAACCTACTGGAAGGTCCTCGGGATGCAGGGCATGAGAGGCTCGGAGGCAGTGGCATACGATGTAATGCTCAGAATAACAGGGCCGGGAGGGGCGGCGCTTGTCAGCTTCCTTGTTGCCGTATCGGCGCTTAGCTCAATGAACGGCGTGATCATCACTGGCTCGCGAACGAACTACGCCCTCGGGAAGGAATTTTCACTGTTCCGCTTTCTCGGGCGCTGGGAAAAGGATTCCGCTACTCCGTTGCGCGCCCTTGTTGTACAGGGTATCATTTCGCTGCTCCTTGTCCTTCTCGGTACGGTGACGATGAGGGGATTTGCGACCATGGTCGAGTTTACGGCGCCGGTGTTCTGGTTCTTCTTTTTTCTCGCAACTCAATCACTTATTGTTCTGCGGTTGAAGGACGCAAAAACGACCCGTCCCTTCCGTGTGCCGCTCTATCCCGTGACTCCCATACTCTTCTGCTGCGCCTGCCTGTTCATGCTCATATCGAGCATTCAGTATACGGGCGTAGGGGCTCTGGCAGGGGTAGCCCTTTTGTGCGCGGGGCTGCCTTTTCTCATGATTTCAAAACATCAAACCATGCAGGAGAAGTGACATGATGAAGATGGCCGTCTGTATCGTTTGCATATCTCTTGCACTGTCCGGGGCCGCATCGTGCGACTTGAAGCCAGGCAAGAAGGTGGAGCCGGATGTGGTCTTCGCCACAACGCCCCACAAGGTGGTGAGGGAAATGCTGAAGCTTGCCTACGTCACAAAGGATGACGTGGTCTACGACCTTGGTTCGGGCGACGGACGCATCGTGATCGCCGCGGCGCGCGACTTCGGGGCGCGGGGAGTGGGCCTTGAGTTTGACCAGGAGCTCGTTGCCGAAAGCACGGAGAGCGCAAAAAGGGCCGGTGTTAGTGAAAGAGTGCGATTCATCAAGGAAGATATCTTCACAGCGGACATCAGCAAGGCTACCGTTGTTGCGCTTTACCTGCTGCCCGAGCTGAACAAGCGGCTTGTCCCTAAATTCTTCCGGGAACTGAAGCCCGGCGCCAGGGTGGTAGCGCACAGGTTCGGCGCGGAAGGCTGGAAGCCGGACATGACCCTTGCCGCCTTCGATACGATGGTGTACCTGTGGGTCATCCCGGCGAATGCGGAAGGAGAGTGGAAGGCTACCTTCAGGAACGAAAAGGAGACAAAGGGGTATATGCTTTCACTGCGCCAGAACTATCAGATGGTCACGGGGACGATCAGAGACGGAGAAAAGGAATTCACGCTGCTGGATGCCAGGCTCTACGGGGGGGAGATTGCAATGAGAGTGGATGACACGATCGCAGGGCGGCGGCTCCAGATGAACCTCGTAGGTGTCGTCAGGGGGGATTCCATTGAGGGAACCGCTTCTGTTGCCGGAGGCCGCTCGCCCGGAACCTACGTCTGGAAGGCAACAAGGATCGCGCGGTAAAAAGGGCATGTCAAGTTAACGCAATATCTGCTATACTCTTCGCCATATTCTCTTAAGGAGGTGCAATGTGACATTCAGGTTGGGCAGGCTGGCCTTGCTGGCGCTTATCATTGTCTTTCTGTTCTCTGCGTCGAAACTGGTCGGGCTTTATGTGGACTGGCTCTTTTTCAGCGAAGTTGCCTACGAGGCAATGTTCATGAAGGTTCTCTCCGCAGAGGTGCTCACAGGGCTCGCCTTTGGCCTAATCTTCTTTTTCTTTTTTGCCGCCAACATTTTTACAGCATCCGCCGTAAAGGTTCCGCCCGTCGATATACTGTTCATGGGCCAGATGAGGGTCCCCTTTGATCCAGGTAAATTTCAAAAGATATTTAAGTTCCTTGGCCTGCTCGTCGCCGTCTTCGGGGGGATATTAAGCGGAATGTGGGGCAGCAGCCTCTGGTCACAGGTGCTGCTCTTTTTTAACAGCGTCAACACGGGCACGATTGATCCTATATTCAGCAAGGACCTGAGCTTCTATCTCTTCAAGCTCCCGCTGTATGAATCGCTCAACGGTTATGCGGGCTTCCTCCTTTTCATCACTATCCTTGCCGTGGCCGCCGGGTATGCTGTGCGCGGCGGTTTCCTCGTGCTCGGCAACAGAGTCTCTTTCGTGAAGCGCGCAAAGGAGCACCTGACCGTCCTCATTTTCCTGTTTTTTGTAAAGCTTGCCTTGGGGTTCTATCTCGATAGATTCGAAACACTCTATTCTTCCCATTCCGTGCTCACCGGAGCAGGGTATACCGATGTGCATGCGCGGCTCATCACGCTGGGGGTGCTGGTCCCCCTGACGGTCATCGGAGGCATAATGGTCGCCTATGCCCTTTTGAAGGAGAGGTGGCGTATTACCGCCTACCCGGTCATAGGCCTCATCGCTGTATATATTCTCGGAATAGCGATCTACCCGGGCCTTCTGCAGAATTTTAAGGTTGCGCCCAATGAACAGGCCCTGGAGGAGCCCTTCATCAAGCACCACATCGCGCTGACAAGATACGGCTATAACCTCGAGAACGTACAGATGGTGCCCTTTGATGTGTCCTTTAATCTCACTTCAAAAGATATTCGACAAAACGATGCAACAATAAAAAATATACGGCTCTGGGACGAATCGCCGCTCCTGAAGACATACAGCCAGCTCCAGCAGATCAGGACCTACTACCGGTTCAACGATATCGACGTCGACCGGTACACCGTGAACGGGCAGTACCGTCAGCTAATGCTCTCCGCCAGGGAGCTTTCCTATAACGATCTCCCCAGCAAGTCGTGGATCAACGAGAAGTTTGTTTTTACGCACGGCAACGGCCTTGTCGTTGGACCTGTAAGCAGGGTCACCAAGGAAGGCCTGCCTGAGTTTATTGTAAAAGACATCCCGCCCGTTTCGGCTGCAGATCTGAAAATCACTACCCCTGAGATATACTTCGGCGAGCTTACAAGCGACTATGTGATCGTGAATACAAAGATACCGGAGTTCAGCTACCCTACATCAGAAGGGAACATATATACCTCGTACAAGGGTTCCGGCGGAGTCCGCATCAATTCCCTGTTCAAACGGGCCGTCTTTGCGTCCTATTTCCAAACAGCGAAGATCATTTTTTCTTCGGAGATCACACCGGAGAGCAGGATCATCTATAACAGGAATATCATCCAGAGGATACGGAGCATCGCTCCTTTTTTGGTCCTTGATTCAGATGCCTATACTGTGGTTTCGGACAACGGAAAAATCTACTGGATGATCGATGCCTATACCGTATCTACGCGCCTGCCTTATTCGAAGTCCTTGAAGAACAGAGTAAATTACATGAGGAATTCGGTAAAGATCGTCATCGATGCCTACGAAGGCAAAGTGGACTTCTACGTCAGCGATCCGTCGGACGTGGTGATCCAGGTCTACGGCGCCATCTTCCCGGACGTTTTCAAGCCTATAGGACAGATGCCCGATGATCTGAAGAAACATATACGGTACCCGAGAGACTTCTTTAATGTCCAGACGGCGATGTACGCCACATTCCACATGAACGATCCGAAGGTGTTCTACAACAAGGAAGACCTCTGGGAGATCCCTGTCCATAATGAAAAGACGATGAGCGGAAACCACATGATCATGAAGCTCCCTGGCGAACAGAAAGAAGAGTTTGTCCTTCTCGTCCCTTATACCCCGGCCAAAAGGGACAACCTCGCCGCGTGGTTTGCCGCCCGTTGCGATACGCCCCATTACGGCAAGCTGATCGTTTTTACCTTTCCCAGAGACCGGCTCGTCTTTGGGCCGCGTCAGATCGATGCGAGGATAGACCAGGATTCTTACATCTCGCAGCAGATCACTCTCTGGAGCCAGCGCGGCTCCCAGGTGCTCCGGGGCAGACTCCTCATCATTCCCATTGAAAGTTCCCTCCTCTACATCCAGCCCCTTTATTTGGCTGCAGAGGACAAGGGAGGCCTGCCCGAACTACGGAGGGTTATCGTAGCCTATGAGAACGATGTGGTCATGGAGGAAAACCTCGAGCAGGCGATGGCGGCGCTATTCGGAGGCAGGAAGGCTGTTCCTGCAGCAGCGGTAGCGGCAGAAGCCCCGTCAACTGTGAAAAAGTCCTCTATCCAGGACCTCGCAAAAGAGGCTGCACAGGTATTCGAAAGGGCAAGAACGCTTCAGAGACAGGGAGACTGGGCGGGCTATGGCGAACAGCTCAAGAACCTGGAGCACATCCTGAAGCAGATGACCGGACAGTAGCTATAGAATATTACCCATTTCGTGCATAGCATAAAATGGGTAATATTCGCAAGAATCCTTCTCCAGATCTTCACAAAAAGTTATTTAATTTCTTAAGAACGTCCCCCTACTTTTTGCCGCTGATCCAGCTCTCGATATCATCGCGCCTGTCGTATACGACAAGGGCAGATATAAGGAGGACGAGGCCGATCGTAAGGTTCGCAAGATTCTGGTAGTCCCTCAGGAATATCGCGGAAGAAAACACGCCGCCTAAGATATAGGTCCATATAAGGCCTCTGATCATCGGTCTTCAACGCTCCTGTTTGAAGGATTTCATCTGATTGTGTCATATCGACATACGATTTTCAAGAATAATGTCCGGTTCCCCCGCTTGTGTGCGTACAGCTTTTCCTTCTTTCCAAGCCTCAACGAAATGCGTATAATGATGACGCTATGCTCCTATGAGTGAAGACATGAGGAAAAAGCGGATCATAGTCCATAGCCATAGAAGAATTAGGTCAATGATGAGGTTGATAAGAACCGGGATTTGCTTAACCTCAACCTTAGCCTTGACCTATTTTTATCTAAAAAAACAGGAGGTGCGATATGAAAAAGTCAGTCCTATTGTTTCTCGTTGCGGGCATCTTTCTTTTTGCAGGTATCGCGAATGCCGATGTAAAGGGAGCACGGGCAGTCGTAAACGACATCCGTTGGCTGGGCCACGACACATTCAGGATACAGGGTGAGAAGGTGATCTATACTGACCCGTTTAAGATAAAAAACAAGGATACGGCCGATATCATCCTCATCACCCACGGCCATTCAGACCATTGTTCGGAGAAGGACATAAAGGCGATCCAGGGCGACAACACGGTTATTGTCACGCCGCCTTCATGTACGAAGGGGCTTGCAGGGAACGTGAAGGTCGTTAAAAGAGGGGATGTAATTAACGTCGGCGGCATCGCGATAGAGGTGGTGCCGGCATATAATATGGATAAGAAGTTTCACCCTAAAGAGGCCGACGGGGTAGGATACATCTTTACGGTAAAGGGGCAAAGGATATATTTTGCCGGCGATACTGACCATATTCCGGAAATGAAGGGGTTCAGGAATGTCAACATAGCGCTCCTTCCCGTCTCCGGCAAATACGTAATGACCGCGGAGGAGGCAGTCAGGGCGGCCCTCGATATAAAGCCGGATATCGCTGTTCCCATGCACTACGGTTCTATCGTAGGAACAGAGTCAGACGCGAAAGGGTTCGCGGGCGGCCTGAAAGGAAAGATCGAGGTCATTATCATGAAGCAGGAATAACATCAGAGCTTCCGCAATGGGCCGCGTTAATCTCTTTTTTGGGGTTCAGGGCCGTTTTGCTCGATGAGCTTCCTGCGATACTGGACATAGGCATCGCGCATGGCAATATAAGGATCGATCGCAGCCTCTTTCATTATTTCATAGTCCCCGATACGGAAAGAGAGGTTGTTGACCTTCTCATGGACATTAATACCTATCGTTTCAGGGTCCAGCACGTCCGAGCTGAGATACGTGGGAGGTTTCAGAAAATGGTCCCCCACCAACCCTACGGTATCGCGGGGGCTGGAAGGGCCGAGGACGGGCCACACGATATAGAACCCGGGGCCTATGCCGTACTTGCCGAGCGTCTGGCCGAGGTCCGCCTTGCGGCCTTCAATGCCGAAACAATCCTTGGCGCAGTCCCGGAACCCCGCTGCTCCGACGGTTGAGTTGATGACGAAACGGGCAAGCTCCCGCCCCGCGTAATCGGGCCTCCCCTGAAGCAGGTTGTTCACGAAGCGGACGGGCATCATCAGGTTCTCGTAGAAGTTGCTGAATATTATCCTGAATGACTCAGGGATGACATACTTGTAGCCCTGGCTCACAGGTTTAAGAAGCCAGAAGTAGAGCTTGTCGTTGAAATGATACATGGCCCTGTTCCAGGGTTCGATGGGGTCGGCGATGGAAGGCCCTTCAGCAGAAGCGACTGCCTCTTCGGTAACGTCACCGTATTCGTCAGGCGTCCTTTCCTGCGCCATGGCAACACCCTGTGCCTGAGAAAAGACAAGAAACAGGGAGAAGAGGAGCGCCAGGCATACCATCGGTCCTGTAAAATATCTGCTCTCTGTATAGCTCATTTTTTACCCACCTTTTTGCGCAGGGTGTCTATCAGCGTTTCCGGCGGGTTGTTCCCGAGTATCTCCCTGAACTGGGTACGGTAATTGCTGATGAGGCTTACCCCCTCGACGATCACATCGAACACCTTCCAACTCCCGTCTTTTTTGATAACCCTGTAATTAATGGGCACATCGGCCTTCTTTGTGGTAACGATGCTCTGTACCTCCACGATGTTTTCGGAAAGGGGCACCTCCTTCGTATAGTTGATCTTCTCATCAGTGTAAGATGTGAGCTTATCGATGTATGCATCCTTGAGGATCGTTTTGTAAAGCTCGACAAACTCCTTGCGCTGCTCCGGTGTGAGCTTATTCCAGTTAAGCCCCAGGGTCCTTTTCGAAAGCTCCACGAAATCGAAGAGCTTTTCGGCGGCGTTTATGATCTTCTGTTCTTTTACCTTCTTGCCCGCTTCGCCTTTGAGCTTAGGGTCCCTCATCACATCAATCACGCTGCTCACATTTGAATTGATAGTATCAAGCGCGCCACCTGCGGAAGCGAGCAGTGGGACTATCATAAAGATCAGCAGGGCCGCTGAAGCAATCCATCTTTTCATGGTCTTTCTCCCTTGTTACTTTTCGGATTTCTCCGGTTCTTTTTTCACGTCGCCGAAGGCATATTTGCCTATCAGGTCCTCGATGTCCGAAGGCACGGTGGTCTGCGTGATCGTTCCGCCCGGCTTGAGCAGCTCGCCCGATCCTCCCGGATCGATCCTTACGAATTTATCGCCGATGAGGCCTGCGGTCTTAATGGTTGCCGATGCGTCATCGTATATGGCGACACCTTTTCTAACCTTCATCGTAACCAGGCCCATCTGTCTCTCCGTGTCTATACCCAGGTTTGTTACGCTGCCGACCTCTATGCCGTATATCTCGACGGAGCTGCCGGCCCTGAGCCCTGAGACCGATGTAAAACGGGCATGAAGCGTGTAGGTGTCTTCCCCGAAAAATGAAACCTTGCCGAGCTTCACCGTCATATATCCCACGCATATGAGACCGACAAGAACGAAAACGCCTACCGCTGTTTCCATGGAATACTTTTTCATTGTACGCTCCCTTCGCAATTGCACCGGTGAGTTGCGATGATCTCCTGGTGCGCCTCAGCCCTCTCGATGATCTGCTCGATCCTGTCGTTCGGCAGGACCTCTGTGACGCCGGCCCTGATGTATATATCGAAGCCTTCTTGTGGTCCTATTTTTGCCATGGCAGCACCGTTGATATTGTCAAGGACCCCTTGCTGCAGTTTCAGCGCAAACTGTGCGACCAGTTCCTTTGCCTCTTCAACGGATGTGTGAGGGAATATGGTGAGGATCTGATCCCTGCTGTAGCGCGCTGAAAATCCTCCAATGGCATTGAAGTGGCTGTTCGTATATTCGCCGAGGGCTTTCAGGACCTCCACTGCAGGCTGCGGTCCAAGGGCATCCTGCAGTATGTTGAGTCGAACGCTCAAGACCGCTGCCGAGATCGCCACGGATTTTGCAGTGCCGCCCAGCATCGTCGTATAGTGCATCCTGAACGCCTCCCTGGAGAGCAAGCCCGTCAGTTCGTCCTGGAACCCGTCGAGGCTGCGCAGGAATTCCTCGATGAGCGGGATCTTCATTTTCGTTAGCTCTTCGTAGGTGCCTTCGAAGCCTATCTGTCCTTCCCAGAGGATGATGATCCTGTCCGATATAAAGAAGACGTCCGGAATATCGTGGCTGATTATGACGGCGGTAAAGCCGAACTTGCGCCTGTAGTGGGTGATCATACTGAGGATCATATTCTTCCGTATGGGATCCTGCCCCGTGGTCGGCTCGTCGAAGAGCACGATCTTCGGATCTTCAACAAGCGCCCGCGCCAGGGCCACCCTTTTCTGCATCCCGCCCGAAAGCTCCGACGGATACTTGTCGATTGCCTCGGAGAGCTCAAGGTCCTCGATCCTCTTCAATACCCTTTTCTCGATCTCTTTCTTGCCGAGGTTCGTGGTCTGCCTGAGGGGAAAGGCGATATTTTCGAAGACCGTCATCGAATCAAGGAGGGCGTTGTTCTGAAAAAGGTAGGCGATGGCGCCCCTGTATTGTTCCCATTCGCCCTTCTTCATCTTGTCGACAGGTTTCCCCTGGAAAAGGATCGTGCCTTCGTCAGGCTTGAGGAGGCCGATGATGTGTTTGAGGAGTACACTTTTCCCGGTGCCGCTCTTCCCGATTATCGTAGTAATCTGGTTCTCGTATATCTTTACGCTAAGGTTGTCCAGCACGGTCTTGTCGCCAAACCGTTTTGTTACGTTCCGGAATTCTATCAGCGGTACTCTGTCCATGGCATGCCCTACATGAGAAATGACGTTACCACGTAATCGGCGACAAGGATGAAGACGCAGGAGAGAACGACGGCGGAGATGGTGGAGAGGCCGACGGCCTTTGCGCCGTATCCGTCAGACCGCATGTGGCAAAAATAGCCCTGGTAGCAGCAGATGCATGAGACGATGACGGCGAAGACAAGGGATTTTATAAAGCCTCCCCTGACGTCCACCATATCGATGGAGGATTGGACCCGGTAAAGGTATGTGCCGGCATTTGTGCCCAGGAGCATTACTCCGGTAATGTATCCTCCGATTATCCCGACAAGGTCAAAAAAGGCGGTGAGCAGCGGAAAGCTGATGATCGAGGCAGCGATCCTCGGGCTGATGAGATAGCGTACCGGATCGATCCGCATGGAATAGAGGGCGTCGATCTGCTCTGAGATGCGGAGGATGCCGATCTCGGCGGTCATGGCGGAGCCGGCCCGCGCGGTGATCATGATGGCTGTCAGAACGGGCCCCAGTTCCCTGACAAGGGAAAGGGAAACGGCAGACCCGAGGGCTCCGACAGAGCCGAACTTCACCAGCGTGTAGAAAAGCTGCAACCCCAGGACCATGCCGGTAAAAAGTCCCACGAGCATGACGATCAGCGACGATCCGGCCCCGATATAATAGACCTGCCTAACGATCTCATGAAGCTGCTTGCGCTTGAAGATGTTGACGAAGGCAAGGAAAAAGAAGATGGCTATGGCGCCGAGGCTGCCGATAATGCGGATCGCCCACCTGCCTGTGGCGGGGAAGATCAATGCCAAAGGATTGTTCTGCCGCTGTGAGCCCGTTCCCGTCAAATTTGCCCTTTCACCTCTCTGTATGTATTGGGACTTCCACTGAAACTCTTTGAAATATTGTAACTATTATCTCGCGGAGGTGCAACCAGTTTTTGCTTCTTTCTCATAGTTATTGAACTCGTCTCTTCCATGACCCTCGTTCCTCGTTTTGTCTGATTCGGCACAAAAAATGGCTTATTGGGAACATTATTGTTTTAATGATCGTACAAAATCAATACTATCAATAATTATGCAGCCATCGCACAATCTCCCCTGTCCGGTGCAACTGAAGAAGGTCTGGGAGCGGTTCGTTTCGCAGGGACAGACAGGTCCGGACGTCGATCCTCTGGTGGCGACCTCATGGAAGCGATGCGGCTTCATCCTCAATCCACGGGGCAAGCCCAGGTGGACCAGTCTCAGCCCTGACGCGCTGCCTCTTACCCTGAACCGGCACACTATCTTCCGCGCCGTCGCCCTCCCGATCATGGAGGACATTGACCAGAACATCGAGGGAACCGATGCCGTGCTCCTGCTCATTGACAATACCACCTGCATCCTGGAGATGCTGGGAGATCTGCGGTCCCTCCGGAACGCCCATGATCCGGGGTTCAGGATCGGGGCCTTTATCAATGAAAGCTCTATCGGCACTACCGCCTTTTCCATAGCGCTCATCGATAGTGTGCCGGCGATGGTGGCGGGGGCCGAGCATCTCTTCGAGTGTTTTCATACGCTTGTTACCGTGGCGGCGCCGGTCTTTGATCCCGAAGGCCGGTCTGTCGGGGCCATCGGGTCGGCAGGGCCGCTCTCCCGGCACAGCCCGCAGGCCTTGGGCATGGTCGCGGCTGCGGCAAAGGCGATCGAGAACCAGTTGCAGGCAGAGCTCCTGATCAGGGAGGCAAATGCGAGGGCGAGCGAACTGAACGTAACGCTGGATACGATGTCCGAAGGCCTGCTTGTATTGACCGCGCAGGGCACCATCAGAGACCTCAATGAACGCGGCGGAGAGCTTCTGGGATTGAGGCCGGGCGCCGTAAAGGGCCGGCCGCTCGCAGAATATCTTGTCCTGCCCGCGACGCTGGCGCAGGCCGCCTCGCGCGGCGAGGAACTGAGGGATGTGGGGATAAGCTTCGTCATTAACGGGACCGCGCAGGAGTTTCTCGTCAGCCTGCGGATAATCCGCCAAGAGGAAGGGGGGCCCGCCACGTCCATTATCACCCTCCGGCATATCGAAGAGGTGCATAAACTGGTGACAAGGCTCGTCGGCGCACAGGCAAGGCTCACGTTGGACGACATGATCGGCCACGGGCCCTCGGCCCTCACCATGCGCAGGCAGGTGCTGGCCTCCGCGAACGCCAGGGGCTGCGTTCTTTTGAGCGGAGAACCGGGGACCAGTAAAAACGCCACTGCGCGGGCAATCCATAACAGCGGCCGGCGGGCGGGCGGACCGTTCCTTGCCATTAATTGCCGCGCCATACCGCGGGAGCTCATCCTGGGAGAATTTCTCGGGTTTGAGGCCGGGGCGTTCAACACCGTCCCTTCCGCCGGCCAGCCAAGCAAGTTCGAGCTGGCTGACGGGGGCACGCTCTATCTCGACGAGGTGGAGATGCTGCCCCTGGAGGTCCAGTCGGCCTTGGCCCGCGTCATCGAGTCCGGAGAGATCATCCGCCTTGGCGGCAGCCGGATCATTCCCGTGGATGTCCGGGTCATCGCCTCTACGGAGACCGATCTTGAACGGCTCGTGGCGGAAAATACATTCAATGCGAACCTTTTTTATCGTTTGAGCACCTTCGTGATCAAGCTCCTGCCGCTGCGTGAGCGCCTTGAGGACATGGAGCTTCTCGTCGCGCACCTGCTTGAACGCATGAGCCTGCAGATGGGCCGGCAGATACACATCAGCAAGGACGCGCTGGAGGCCCTCCATCGCTACCCGTGGCCGGGAAATATCACGGAACTGGAATCAATGCTTGAAAGGGCCGCCCTGCACTGCGAGGAGAAGACGATCGAATTGGGCCACCTTCCCGATGGCGTCAGACATCAATGCGCCAAAACGCCGGGGCGGCCCGTGGCTGAGCCTGTGAGAAGGCTGGCCGAGATGGAGAGGCAGGCCATCATAAACGCAGGCCGGGCATCCCGCGGGAATCTCGGCAAGACCGCGCAGCTTCTCGGGATCGGACGGACAACCCTTTGGCGAAAGCTGAAAGAGGCTAAGATGTCAACGAAGGACTTAAAGAAGGCTTCTGTTTCACAATGAAACATTTTAGCGATCTTCCCGTTCTAATATGGAACAAAAACATGGATCCTTTTGACCTTGGCGGGGTAGCGCATCGTATTATTACGCATGATCAACAGCGAACACCAGGAGCAGAACAGAATATACATCCCGGATACGTCACATCCCGGATACGTCATCGGCACGACGTCGATCCTCTATGGAAGGCCCTGGCGTATGGCTGTCAAATCTAAATCTACGTTTCAAAAAAGGAGGTAACTATGATGTCCCCGTTTTTAGGTGAAATGGTCGGTACGATGGTCCTTGTTCTTCTCGGCAACGGCGCTGTGACGAATGTGCTGCTCGGCAAATCGAAGGCTCAGAACTCGGGGTGGATCGTCATCGCCACCGGGTGGGCCTTTGCCGTATTGGCAGGCGTCTTTGCGGCCATTGCCCTCGGCAGCTCCGATGCGCATATCAATCCCGCCGTAACCCTCGGTTTCGCCATAAGCTCCGGCGACTACAGCAAGATCTCGCTTTATATTCCCGCACAGTGCATCGGCGCCTTCCTCGGCGCCATACTCCTGTGGATCCATTTTTATCCCCATTGGAAAGAGACGCCTGACCCGGGATTGAAGCTTGCCTGCTTTTCCACCGGGCCGGCGATCCGCAGCGCCGTGCCGAACCTGATCAGCGAGATCGTGGGCACCGCGGTGCTGGTGCTCGGCGTAGCGTCCATCTTCTCCAAGGCTGCCGACAGCGGGGCTACCCACGGCCTCGGCCCCTTTCTTGTGGCCGCCCTTGTCTGGGGAATAGGAGCAAGCCTCGGAGGCACCACGGGCTATGCCATCAACCCTGCGCGTGACCTCATGCCCCGCCTGGCCCATGCCCTGTTGCCCATACCCGGCAAAGGCGGCTCCGATTGGGCCTATTCCTGGATACCGGTCATCGGTCCCCTGCTGGGCGGCACATTGATCGGAGTGCTTCTCAAGGTTGTCTGAAGATGCAAGCTATTATAAAGGAGAGAACAAATGAAAAAATTGATTAACGAACCGGAAAATGTTGTGTACGAAGAGCTCCGGGGTATTGCGGCAGCCCACCCCGATCTGGTCCAGGTCTGTTTTAACCCGAACTATATTGTCCGCAAAGACGCGCCGCTGAAAGGCAAGGTAGGCATTGTTTCCGGCGGCGGCTCCGGCCATGAACCGATGCACGGAGGCTTCGTCGGCCACGGAATGCTCGACGCGGCATGTCCGGGCGCGGTATTTACTTCGCCGACGCCGGACCAGATGCTTGAAGCGACAAGGCGGGTGAACGGCGGCGCCGGAGTGCTCCATATCGTCAAGAACTATACCGGAGATATCCTGAATTTTGAGATGGCCGCAGACCTTGCGCGCGATCAGGGCATCGAGGTGGAAAGCGTCGTCATCAATGACGATGTCGCCGTGGAGGACAGCCTTTACACGGCAGGGCGGCGCGGGGTGGGGGCCACGGTCCTCGCAGAAAAGATCTGCGGAGCGGCTGCGGAGAACCGCCGGTCCCTGAAGGACGTTGCCGATATCTGCCGCAAGGTAAATGACCGGAGCCGCAGCATGGGCATGGCATTGACATCGTGTATCGTGCCCCATGCAGGCAAACCTACCTTCAATCTGGCCGAGGACGAGATGGAGATCGGCATCGGGATACACGGCGAGCCGGGACGCACCCGCATGAAGCTCGCGCCTGCGAACGAGGTCGTGCTGATGCTCATGGCAGCGGTCATCTCCGATCTGCCTTACAAGAACGGCGACGAGATGCTGCTGTTCGTGAACGGTATGGGCGGCACGCCCTTGATGGAATTGTATGTGATCTACAACAGGGCATACGAGATGGCGGTCAAGAACGGATTGAAGGTAAGCCGCAATCTCATAGGGTCCTACATCACTTCGCTGGAGATGGCCGGGTGCTCTATCACGCTTCTCAAGCTGGATGATGAGCTCGTCAGGCTTTGGGATGCACCGGTCAGGACTGCTGCGCTGCGCTGGGGCATGTAAGCATGTAGGGAGGATAGGCATGACTATTTCACGGGAAGATATTCTCAAGTGGATCAGGAACTGCGCTGCCGTCATGGCAGAGAACAGGGACTATCTCATAGAGCTCGATTCCCCTATCGGCGACGGTGACCACGGCGCCAATATCAACAGGGGTTTTCAGGCGGTCCTCGGCAAGCTGCCCGACGTTGCGGACAAGGATATCGGTATGATCTTCAAGACCGTGGGCTTCACCCTCATCTCGACCGTCGGCGGGGCAAGCGGGCCGCTCTACGGCACAATGTTCATGCAGATGGGCGCTGTTTCCGAGAATAAGATCGAGCTTACCCTGGCAGATTGGACGGAAGCCTTGGAGGCAGGCCTGAACGGCGTTATGATGCGCGGCAAGGCCGTCCCCGGCGACAAGACGATGGTAGACGCCCTGATGCCCTCGGCTAAAACGCTGAAAGAGGCGTCCGCGGACAATATGTCCCTCAACGATGCGCTGCGGGCATGCGCCCGCGCCGCCGAAAAGGGTGTACAGGATACCATACCCCTTGTGGCGAGAAAAGGCAGGGCGAGTTACCTGGGAGAGAGAAGCAGGGGGCACCAGGACCCCGGCGCGACCTCGTCGAGCATGCTGCTTCTTGCGGCCACCCGCACGTGGGCCAACGGCTCGTAGCAAGGATCAACCGAGAGAGGTTCTTATGGTCGGCATAGTAATTGTGTCACACAGCCCCAAACTGGCAGCAGGGATCGTCGAGCTGGCCCGTGGTACGGCAGGACCCAATGTCAGGATAGCCTCTGCAGGCGGCCTTGACATGCCTGACTCCCCCCTCGGCACCGATGCGGTCTATATCCTTCGCGCCATCGAAGAGGTCTATTCCGAGGACGGCGTTCTGGTATTGATGGACATGGGAAGCGCCATTCTCAGCGCCGAACTGGCCGTTGACCTGCTGCCGCCCGAACGACGCGGAAAGGTGAAGCTCTGTGCTGCCCCGATCGCCGAAGGCGCAGTGACCGCGGCCCTCCAGGCCGGCTTCGGCCAAACGCTACCGGAGATCATCCATGAAGCAAGCGGCGCCCTTGACGTAAAGCGAACCCAGATCTCCGGCACAGATGCCCATCCGGAAACCCCTGTAACAGTATCACCACAGGACAGGATCGAGCATGAGATATGTCTTCCTGTTCATAACCCCCACGGGCTGCATGCTCGCCCTGCAGCCCGCCTCCTTCGTACGGCGGCCCGGTTTCAGGCCCATATCCACCTGTTCAATCTGACCACAGGCCGCGGCCCTGCAAGCACCAAAAGCATTAACGAAGTGATGATGCTCAATGTCCTCCAGGGGCACAGGCTGAGGCTTTGCGCATCGGGGCCCGAGGCGCGCGAAGCCCTTGAGGCGCTTCGATCCCTTGCGGAAACGAACTTTGGCGATGGGAACGGAGACGGGGCATGCAAGGAGGGAACGGACCGGCAGAACGAGGCGGGGGTCATTGCGATAACAAACAAAAGAAGGTCCGGAAAGGCCTCTGCCGCGGGGGCAACGAGAGAACATCTGCGCGGGATGCCTGTTTCCGGCGGGATCGCCATAGGCCCCGCCAGGTTGCTTCGCGTTGCCGTGCCCGATATCCCCTCTGAACGGGCCTCCGAACCTCAATCCGAATGGGAGCGCCTGGCCGCGGCGCTGGAAAAGACGAAATGCCAGATCGAATGGGAGCGCAAGGAAGTCTCGTCCCGCTCGGATCCGGATACGGCGATGCTCTTTGATGCCCACCTGCTTCTGCTTCAGGACGAGTCGTTGCGCATGTCGGCCCGCCAATCGATCTTTGATCTTGGCTATAACGGGGCCAGGGCATGGCAGTACACCATAGAACAGGCCGCAGAAGAGTACGCCTCCCTGGGCAATGAATACCTGCGGTCACGATCGGCCGATGTGGGGGAGATAGGCCGCCGCGTGCTCCTTAACCTGCTCGGCCATGCCGCGGCCGGGAATGTTCTTCAAAAGCCGGGTATCCTCATTGCGACGGATATCGGCTTGGGGGAGATCGCGCACATGGACCCGGCGGTGGTGCTTGGCATCTGCACCGCGCATGGAGGAGCGGCCTCTCATAGCGCAATCCTGCTCAGCAACCTTGGCATCCCTGCAGTGATGGGGCTGGGCGGGCAGGTATCCGCGATCGAAGAGGATGCCATGACCATTATCGACGGGGACACGGGGGCCGTCATCGTCAAGCCGTCATCAAGGGTGCTCGATGATTACCGGGGGCGCCTCGAAGCGCAACAGTCGGCGTGCGATCAGGCCAGGCGGGAAAGCCTTGCCCTGGCCTTCACGCGCGACGGCCGGTGGGTGGAGGTGGCGGCGAATATCGGCTCAACCGCCGAAGCCAAAATGGCGGCACGCAACGGAGCAGAGGGTGTGGGGCTGTACCGCACCGAGTTCCTTTTTCTCTCCCGGCAGAAAGCCCCCGGAGAGGAAGAGCAGCTCTCGGCATATCGCGATGCCGCCCTGGCTATCGAAAAACGGCCGCTGACGATCCGCACCCTTGACATCGGGGGGGACAAGTTCCTTCCCTATCTCAGGCTCGAGTCAGAGGCAAATCCGTTCCTTGGCATCCGGGGCCTGCGGCTGAGCCTGAAGCACCGCGATCTCTTTAAGACGCAGCTACGCGCCGTTCTTCGTGCGGCCGCCGAGTTCCCCGTGAGGATCATGTTCCCCATGGTCACCACGCTGAATGAATGGAGGGAGACGATGCAATTGCTGTCCGAGGCCCGTTTCGAGGTAGAGGGTAGAGGATTGTCTCTGCCCCGGAAAATCGAGACGGGGATGATGGTAGAGGTCCCGGCCGCAGCATTGCAGGCAGAGCTTTTCGCCCCTGTGGTGGACTTTTTTTCCATCGGCTCCAACGACCTTACGCAATATACGCTGGCCGCGGAGCGGGGGAACCCGGCGCTGGCAACGCTTGCTGACGGCCTCCACCCGGCAGTACTTCGGCTCATCCGGCATGTCGTGGAAGCGGCCCATCGTCACGGCAAATGGGTCGGCATCTGCGGGGAGATGGCGGGCGATGCAGCCGCCGTACCGGTGCTCGTCGGGCTCGGGATCGATGAACTGAGCATGAATGCCTCTAAGATCCCGCTCATCAAGCGCTGCATCCGCACACTCGAACTTTCTTCCCTGGAGACCATGGCAGGGGCCAGCCTGACACTCGAAACCGCCGGGGATGTGAGGGCCCTTATGATAAAGCAGCAGATAGTCGAGAGTGAAGAGAAAAAGGCCGTAATTCGTGAATGGTGAAAGGCGAATAAGAGGATGCGAGAAAAGGCCGTAATTCGTAATTCGTAAAAGGCAAAGGCAAAAGAAACAACAAAACCGGCTCATGGCGGACCGGAGAAGCGAAAGAGACCATAAAAGCATAACGAACGCTGCAGGCTCGACGAAAGATGAGCTGCCATAAAGGCTTGACTGTTGCAGGGGCGCGGCATAGATTTCAATATGGGCCATGGAAGGGCGCGCAGGAAAGGCAAGGAGGCTGTTTCCGTCGAGGTCGTGACGGTCATGCCGGTTGCGCTGAGCAACTGCCCGAGCTGCAAGCTCATCTTTTGCGAGTCCGGGGTTGAGAAGGAGGTGAACAGGGAGATCCTCGGTGAATATCCGGCCGAGATGAAAGAGTCTCTGAGCAGGCTCTCGGACATTATCCGGCAGCTTTCGGACATATACGGGGAACAGATCAACATATCCTTTATCAATGCCCAGTCTTTCGCCGGCATCTATAGATCCCTGGTGCACCGCACCCGCACCTACCCCGCCTTTATCATCGAAAAGACCGACGTGTACGCAGGGCTGGAGCTCCCGGAGATAAGGAGGATCATAGATACTTATCTGATGCAGGATGAACCCCGTGTAACATGAGGTACGAGGTGCGAGAAGCGAGGCGTGAGGAACAAGGTTCTTCTTACGGGATCTATCCACTCACGCCTAACGACTTACAAGGCTCTTCCCCTTTTTTTGCCCGTCCACCTTTCACTTTTTCATTACCCTGCATAAGTCAATCATGGTACAATGAGATATCTGACAGGAGGTGCGGTGATGAGCTCGGCGATGCGCATCATATTGCTTCTGGCTGTTGCATGTTGTCCTTTAACGGTCACCGCGGCGCCCCAGACGATCCGCATCCCCGTTACGCTCGACCCTTCCTTTGTACGTTCGGCATTTATCCGCCAGGCCTTCAACCTGCCGGGCGAGAGAGCCCTCCCTTTAAACCTCAATGAAGGTTGTACCCGCATCGAGCTGTGGGACCCCGAGGTGGGACCGGAAAAATCCCTTCTCAAGCTGGGGAGCGCCATAAAGATACAGGCCGGCCTGCCGCTCAAGGGCGCGTGCATCCCGTTGACCGGCTGGGAAGGCCATATCGACCTGTTGCAGCAGCTTGTCTTTGACCAGAAGACGAGCCGGCTCGGAATGCATGTGATGGATTTCAAGACCTTCGGCGCCGGTGGCAAGCAGGCCGGCATCGACAAAGGCCTCGTTGCCCTCATCCAGGCTTATCTGAACCCCTACTTAGGAAATGTAGGCATTGATATGTCCGGCGTGGTCAAGGGGCTCCAGGGCCTTTTGCCCCTTTTTATAAAAGACCAGGACCGGCAAAGCTTCGGGTCATGGCTCACGACCTTAAGGGTCGGCGGGGTACAGATGAAAGGAGGCTCCGTGATCCTTG
Organism: Deltaproteobacteria bacterium UBA5758; assembly: GCA_002418945.1. GTDB lineage: Bacteria > Desulfobacterota > Syntrophorhabdia > Syntrophorhabdales > Syntrophorhabdaceae > UBA5609. The sequence goes on from DIFC01000066.1 coordinate 84,047, forward strand.
ATGTCCTGATGGACGTGGACGCGCCGGCTCCTGCCGGGGAGGGGGAAGGTGCTTCCCTGCCGGCGGCAGGCATACAGGCGCTGGTCAAGGCGTGGGAGGACTGGGATGCCTTTTTTGTCAACCAGATCCAGGCGCTCGTCGGCCAGTCGGTGACCGAGGACGAGAAAAGCACCCTCTTCGAGGCCCTCCTCGACAGGCGCTATGAGTTTGTGCAGGCGCTCGAAGAGGGCACCATACGTCCGGACTTTGTTGTGCGGCAGTTCACCGATACATGGGAGACGCTCGGTTCTATATTCAGAAAATATCTGTCAACAAAGCTGTCGGGATCTCCGGCGGACTACCTTTCGTTTATCGCGACCGCCGACGCCCTCGTTTCATTGAGCAAAAACGGGGTAAACGTGATGCCCGATGTAAGCCGCAGGGGGCTTTTGCAGCTTGTGAAACTGCTCGGCGTGAAGGAGGCGGAGCCCGCCTTGAGCTATTCTCCGGCTGTGAACAATCCGCTCCGGATGTTTTTCGGCTTCGGCGAGCTCCCTGACGATCAGATACCTGCATATGAAGGGCTTGAGATGGATTTCCCCGAAGAGGCTGAAGAAGAAGGGGTGCCGGCGGCCCTGCGGTCTTTCCTGCCCTTTTCTGTCTCCGCGGCCCATGCGCAGGCCCAGCAGCCCGGAATCGATGAAATGAAGCTATGGGTCCTGCCCAAAGGGAACATCAACCCCTATCTGAGCCGCGTCAGGATGGTGCTGGATCAGGCCGCAGAGGAGGTTATGAAAAGGAAGAAGCTCGGCGCCGCGTACCATGACCTCTACCGTTCGGCAGTTCTCGCGACGGCGTGGCAGGAAAGCTGCTGGAGGCAGTTTGTCACAAAGGGAGGGAAGATAGGCCCTATCTTTTCATACAACAAAAGCTCGGTAGGAATGATGCAGATCAACGAGCGGGTCTGGAGGGGCATCTACAAGGTCGAGAACCTGCGCTGGAACATCCGGTACAACGCCATGACAGGGTGCGAGATACTGGAGCTTTACCTCCGGCAGTATGCCCTGAAGAAGCCCGAATCCAGGGGTCTGGACAGCGATACCCTCGCGCGGTCGCTGTACGCCATGTACAACGGCGGGCCGGGGCAGTTCAAGAAGTTCCTTGCGAGGAAGGCGACCAACAAGTTCATAAAGGTCGACCAGCTGTTCTGGGAGAAGTATAGCTGGACGACGTCAAACCAGCTTAACAAGATATCAATTTGTCTGGTCGGCAGGTAGATAAACCCGGATACCGGATTCTCGATACTGGATACTGGTATAGACCGGGTAAATCCGACAAATACTGTTAACGCTACAAACTCAATAAACAGGGTTCTTGGCTGAAAAAGAGGAAAGCAGGTTCAGGGTTTCCTGAACCTGCTTTGTTGGCTTAGAGTTTTACTACATTTGCTGCAGCAGGACCCTTGGGGCCGTTTACAACGTCGAACTCTACCTGCTGTCCTTCAGACAGGGATTTGAATCCACTGTCCTGGATGGCTGAGTAGTGAACGAAAACATCGTCGCCGTCTTCTTTGGTTATAAAACCAAAGCCTTTTGACTCGTTGAACCATTTCACAGTTCCTTTTGCCATGGGACTACCTCCTTTGTAGAATGTTGAAGATAGCGGAACTGTGTTAAGATGACGCAACAAAAATGAAGATTTTTGTGGATGCAACTAACAAAAATTTCCGATCTTCGACTACATTATTATATAAAGTTTTTTAAAAGTCAAGAAGAGTAATAGCCGGTTCTTCTAAATAGCCTCGATCGTTGACGGCGGCTTCCTCGTAATGTTATAGGTTACGCTCACAACCCCGGGAACCTCGGCGGTTATTCTGTCGCCAATCCTAAGGAGCATATTATATGAGAGTTTTGAGGGAGTGGCCACTTTTGCGTCAGTGCTCTCCCAGCACCTCACCTCTACCTGAAGGCCAAAGTCCCTTTTGTGCTTCCTTATCCCTGTTACGCGGTCTTCGTGAAGGATCGCCAGATACTGGAATGCGCCCGTCTTGCCCAGTTCTTCCTCGACGACCTTCGTTGCCTTCCTCACTATCTCTACCCCCTGCGGCGTCACCTCGCCGATGACCCGTGCGGCCAGGGCGGGCCCGGGGAACGGCGGCCTTTTATACAGCTCGGCCGGGAGGCCCAGCGCTTGCCCAACTTTGCGTATCCCGCTCTTCCTCAGACGAATAAGCGGCTCGATCACATGGTATCCGTAGACCTCCTTTGTGTCGATGCCAAGCTGAGCGAGGATATTGTGCTGCCTTTTTATCCCTGCCACGGTCTCTTCAACGTCGGTATAATTGGTCCCCTGGAGGAGGTATCTGGCGCCGCTTTTCTTCACGAGACCGCCGAAGACCTCCTTGTAAAAGACATGGGTGATCGCCTCCCTTTTTTTCTCCGGATCGGTAAGCCCTTTCAGCGCCTTGAAAAACCGGTCTTTTGCATCAACGATCTCTACGGGAACACCCAGCTTCCTGAAGATCGAGACGACGTATTGAGGCTCTTTGTGCCGCATGAGTCCGCTGTCGATAAAATATGTCTTGAGCCTCTTGCCCAGGGCATTGAAGCCGAGGAGCGTCACGACGGACGAATCCACCCCTCCTGAAAGGGCATTGACGGCAAGGCCATCGCCCACAGTGCTTGCAATCTCGGTTACCTGCTCGTTAATAAAGTTTTTGGTCTTGAGCTGTGTCAACGGTATTTCTTTAATCTTTCCCATGTAAACCTCCTTGTCGTTATATGTCAACTATCGGCTATCAATCCGGTCTGTCCGGTTCATTTAGTCTGTTTAGTCTATCGAGCACAAGGGCGAACTCAACGGCAACGCCCGCCATTTCTTACGCTATCTTGCCTGTGCGATAGCTGATCTCATTGCGGCGGCGATCTCCCGGCTTAGGTCTGCAAGGGCATCGCTGACCGCAGCGACCACCACGTTGTACCCGGCTCCATCGACTGGCCTGATTATGCTTGACTCCCTGATAACGACGACCGTTTTCCCGTCCTTGTCTATTATGCTGTACTGTGCTTTCAAAAAAAGGTTCCCGCCGGGTGTCACATCGAGGCGGCTGATGCAGAGCGGCACCCTGTATGCTCCCGGCGCGTATTGCTTCCATGGAACAAAGGTGGCCTTGCCGGCGATAAAGATCGATGAAAGGTTTTCAATGAGCACACGGCTCACATCATTTTTGAGCGAGCCTCCCCACCTGTCGAACTCGGCGATAGAGAGTTCATTCCGGCCTGTCCGCGTCACGATCTGAGGCCTGTCGAGGTAGTCGGGGATATCTACCGGGCCGATGCGGAAAACGGTCCCGGCGCTCCCTCCGGCAGGCTGCTGCCCAGGCTCTGCGGACCTTAGGGAACTCAATGTATAGAACCTGGAGGGAGTCGAAGTACCGCACCCTGAAATAAGGAAAGCCGCAATCCCGATGAAGAATATAGTTATGCGGAACAATACATGTCTCCTCATGTCATTCTCCTTTGCTGTTCTTCTTTCCTGATATCAGCGATTCAGGATGTTGTTCGAGGTAATCCGTGAGATAACGGACCGAACGGACCGCGCTCGATACCTCTTCGAGGGTGGTATTGATCTCGTGGGTCAGCACCGAATTTTCCGAGACAATCTCCCGGTACGATACGAGCGTCTGCTCCGCCTCCCGCAGGGTTTTTTGAGCGACCGTCAGGGTCTGTTGAACGACCGTCAGGGTCTGTTCGACCTGCTCCGGTATCTTGTCTCCCTTTGCCACGACTTTGCGGATATCTGTTGTCGCGTCTTTTATTGCCAAAAGGACCGGCTTGAGCTCTCTGCTCGCTTCGTCCAGCGATTTGATGCTCGCCGTGAATTCCTTTGAATTAACCGCCTTATCTATTCCGTCCACGGCGTTGCTGATCTTGTCAAAAAGCTTCTTCCAGTTGATCTCTTCCGCCGTCTTCAGTATCTCATCAATGCTGGAAGGTATCGTCGGGATCTCCGGACATCTGTCTTCAAGGCCTACAAGCCTGATCTTCTTATCGGGAAAGAAGTCGAGATAGATCATGAGCTGTCCGGTGACAAAACTTTGCATCTGGAGCTGTGCACGAAGCCCCCCCTCGATGAGCTGAGAGAACTTGTCTTGCAATCCCCCCGAGATCGGCTTGTCGGTGATGACTGCCCTGGGGTCAAGCTCGACGTAGACGGGTATAAGAAAGGACTTGTTCGAGTAACTGTATCGCAACACAATGTTTGTGACCGACCCTATTTTCACGCCCCTGAATACTACCGGAGAGCCTATATTGAGTCCCTTTACGGAACCGTCAAAGAACATTACGTAGGGTAGTTTATCGACAAAAAATTTGCCTGATCCGAAGACCCAAACGGCTAGGATGGCAAGCGTGAGGGCGCTCACAACAAACGTACCGATCAAGGTCTTACTCGCCTTTTTCGCCATTCTCCTTCTCCTTTTTCAAATCTTCCCTCGTTCCCCGTTTATTATGTGCTGCCCGGCCCTGCTGAATGCTGCTCCGCCTCATTTTCGTCATACCTGCATCCGCCGGGCCTTCCCCTGTTAAGAAAGCTTTGGACCGTCGGGTTTTTGCATTCGACAAGAAGCTTCTTAGGGTCTCCTGATGCTATCATGGTCTTCGTGTCTGCGTCGAGAAATACCGAGTTGTTTCCTATGGCAAAGATGCTTGCAAGTTCGTGCGTTACGATGACGATAGTAGTACCGAGACTTTCGCGGAGCTCAAGAATGAGGTCGTCGAGGAGCTTCGAGCTTACCGGATCCAGCCCGGCGGATGGCTCGTCGAAAAAGAGTATGTCGGGGTCGAAGGCCATGGCACGGGCAAGGCCGGCACGCTTTTTCATCCCGCCGCTGAGCTCGGAGGGATAATAATCCTCAAAGCCGGCGAGACCGACGAGGGAAAGCTTAAGTGATACGATCTCGTCGATCCGGGCGGGGCTCAGGTCGGTGTATTGCTCAAGCGGAAGGGATATATTTTCAGCGAGCGTCATTGAGCTCCACAGCGCCCCGCTCTGGTAGAGGATGCCGAAGTTTCTCATGAATCTTTCCCGCTCGTCAGGGGTAAGGCTCCAGAGATTCACGTCTCCGTATAATACCTCACCCTTTGCCGGCTCCTTCAAGCCGATCATAAGCCTCAGGAGCGTGCTCTTGCCGCACCCGCTGCCGCCCATGATAATGAAGATATCTCCCTTGTTGACTGTAAACGTTATATCCTTTTGCACCACGTTTTCCCCGTAGGCCATCGTAAGGTCGCGCACAATGATGTGAGGCTCGGGGGTTCGCGCGGTGGAGTTGTTCTGTTCCATCATATCCCCAGCGCGTCGCAGAGTATGGTAATGATCGCGGTTGCAATGACAATGCCCACGATGCTTGTCACCACCGCCGATGTCGTTGCGTCGCCGACGGCGGAGGCGCTCCTCCCGCACTGCATCCCGCGAAGGCATCCCGTAAGGGAGACGATAATGCCGAAGACAAAACTGCTGAAAAGCCCGACCCATATATTGGCCATGGCAACCGAGTCTTTTGTCTCCTGAAAGTACTCGTTCATGCCTATTCCGAACCCCGTTACGCTGACCACGAGCCCTCCGAGCATGCCCATCAGGTCCGCATAGAGGGTAAGAAGGGGCAACATAAGCGTCATAGCTATGATGCGCGGAAGGACGAGAAATTCGACAGGTGATATGCCGCTGGTTCTCAGGGCGTCGATCTCTTCGTTTACCTGCATGGTGCCGATCCTCGCCGCAAACGCCGCCCCGGTTCGTCCTGCCATGATGATCCCCACCATGATAGCCCCCATCGCCCGCGTCATAGCAATGCCGACGAGGTCGGCGATAAATATCTGAGCCCCGAACATCTTGAGCTGTATGGAGCCCACGAAGGCAAGGATGAGCCCGACAAGGAAACTGATCAGGGAAACGATGGGGAGGGCGTCTACCCCTGATTCTTCAAGGACCAGCATAAAATCAGAACGGCGGAACCTCGCCTTGCCGGTGAATAGTCTGAAAAAGGATACAGAAACCTCTCCGATAAAGCTTAGCGTCTCAAGGATAGAGTGCCATATGTTTCCTTCCACCTGAGAGATGTGCGTCAACAGCGACACGCGAATCGAGTCCCTGCGCGCCTCTTTTCGTTCCGGTACCACGGATGAAAGATCGAGAAGCCGTTGGACGCCCTTGGGCAACCCCCCAAAGTCTATTGTGGTATCCTTGCCGGAACAGTGATGCTTCAACCTGACCAGAAAGGTCAAAAGACCGCTGTCCCACCCCCCAAGGGCCCTCGTATCAAAGATTATCCGTTGCGGAGGCGCTTCCGCATCGATCTCTTTCATGAGGTCATCAGAGGACGGGAGGGCATCGGCAATCTTCCAGTCTCCCGAAACATTGATGGTAAGAGTGTTCTCCGGCGATCTTTCAAAATGCAGCTCACCTTGATTCAACGTTTTGTCTCCAAAAATTTTATGTTAATCACTCCTCAAGGATAATGAGGTAATTATATGGTAAGAAGGTCCTCAATTCAACAAATAGTGCTTATTGAGGGGTCAGCGCCTTCAGCCTCTCCCTGAAGCGCTGGCGGTAAGAGGGTGGTATGGCATTCTTTGTCAGTCCTTCGAGGTAGAGGGTTTCGGCATCTGATGCCCTGCCCTGTTTTTCATAGATCTCGCCGAGCAGAATGTATGCATCCCCGTAAAAGGGCTGCTGCTTAACAATGCCCTGAAGGACCTTCTCGGCCCCTGCTATATCTCCCTGCTGGTTTTTGTAAAAGGCGAGAGTGTATGCGTACCGCGGTTCGTGGGGGAGAAGATCGACAGCCTTCTGACAGTACGGAAGGGCATCGTTTAAGCGGCTCTTTGAGAGTATGACGCAGAGGTTATAAGCCGCCTGCGGCATCTGTGGGTCTGATCTCAGGGTTGCCAGGAAATATTTTTTCGCCCCGGCGAGATCGTCTTTTTCTGCCTTGATGAGCCCCATGTTGAAGTTTGCCTCTGCGTTTGACGGTTCAAGCGCAAGCGCTTTCCTGAGGGCCTCTTCAGCCCTTGCGTTGTCCCCCGTACGCGCATAGGCGATCGACATGTTGACAAGCGGCAGGATTGCCCCCGGCTCAAAGGTCAGCGACTTTTCGTACGCTGCGATCGCAGCAGGCAGATCGCCCCGGTTGAGATGGTAGTTCCCCATGTTATAGTGCGAGTTCCACTGGTCGGGATAGGTTCTGATCGATGCCAGGTATTCTTCTGTGGCTGCGTTCACCTTTTTTGCATCGTTCTCTCCGAAGCGTATCCTTGGAAGATAGGAAAGCGCCGTTGCAGACCTGATACGGACAAGGCGATAATCGTCGCCGGAAGCAGCGACAAGCGCCTTGATGCTTTCTCTGGAGGGAAAGCCTGAAAGTGATTCTACTGCTGCAGCCCGTATAAAGGGCGAAGGATCGCCTGCCATCTTCAAGATTACCGGCCATTTCTTTTCGCTGCCGCAGGCCCTGAGAAGGCGTATAAGGGAGACGGCAAAGACCTCGTCCCGGTCTTTTTGCGTCAGATAGCCCAGCATGTCAGGGAGGCGCGACCAGTCGCGCCTTCTCGCTGCGTCGATCAGCCCTGCGCGGTATACAAGGGGCGCCTGGTAATCGCGCGTCCGCCACTTCCTCACCCATGCATCCGCCCATTGTGCGTCCTTATCGCTGTGGCAGATATTGCAGGCGTTCGGCGAGCTGAACCTGATGGTCGCAAGGGGCGCAGGGGGGAGCATGGAGTGGTCGCTGCGGCTCATCCTGGCGAAATCAGTTGCCGGCATATGGCAGGAGATGCACCTGTTGCCCTTGCTGCCTGCCTTGTGACGGGTATGTGCCGGACCGTTCTTCACGTGCCCCTCGTGACAGGGCATGCAGGCATCGTTTGCCTTGTCTTCAGCTTTAAAACGGTATCGGCCGCTCGATGTATGGCATGCGACGCAATGAAGCTTGCCAGATCTTGCGCAGGGGCTCATCCGCCATCCCGTATAGGTATAATTTTCTCCGAGGTCGCGTCCGTCAGGATAGAAATCCGGGTCCTCAAGCGTTACGAGGTCAAAGTGGTCAAAGAATCTGTCTCCAGGCTTGAAGCTGTTTGTAAGGGGCATCGCCTTGGCGTGGCAGGCCGAGCAGGTGGAGTTGTGCTGTTCAGGCGTAAATCTGCCGACGCTTATGATCTTCATGTCTTCCGGTCTTTGCCCTTTCGGTGTTTCACGGAACAGCCGGTTGTGCTCCTCCGCAGGGCCGTGGCAGGTCTCGCAGTTGATGCCGGGCTCTCGCCAAATCGTATGGTAGGCGTCTGTCTTTTCGTCGTAGTTTGTGGAAAGTTGGCTCACATGACAGTTGTAGCATGCGGTATTGAATGTATAAGGACGGTCCTGCCAGTTTACCGGTTCGTCGGGCCTGCGCCCGGGAACATGGCGGATGCCGCTTGCCGCCGTGTCGAACCATACCTTTTTGTGTACGTCATATGCGACAGGCAGTGTTTGCAGCCGCCCCTTTTCGAGGGGCGTGAGGAAATAATAGACGTTCTTCCCGCCGAGGACATGCTCGATCCGGTATCTTTTTCTGCCCTCGGGACCGCTTTCAATGACCCAGCCCGTGTCTCCCGATATGTCGGCACTGTATCGGTATCTTCCTATGACGACGCTGCCCTTCTGAGGGGTGAGCCTGGCGCGGGCGAATAGTTGGGTATAGGGCTGCATGGCAAGACCGTGGAATGATGTTGACCAGAGCTGGTAGAACCTTTCGTGGCATTCACGGCAGCTTACGGAGCCGGCAAAGGTCTGGTGCGCTGATTGCGGTTTCATCTCCGATGAGTAGACAAGATGGGGCAGGACCCATGTGGCCCCAACAAGAAGACAAATGGCCGCTCCGCACACTATTGCCGTTTTACCCTTACCCATGCGGCCCTCTTCGTATCCCGTGCATTGCATTCATATCAAGGGTATTTCATCATGAAATATAAGCCTTTTTCTCATTCCGAGTATCGAGCATCCAGCAACTTGTTCGCCATGAGCCGTGAGCTGTCAGCTATGAGCTATTTCGCGGCCTTTTTTAATGTTTCCCGAAGCCGT
>DIFC01000044.1:0-24063 GCA_002418945.1 Deltaproteobacteria bacterium UBA5758
CATCAGGCATCATCAATACCATGCCATTCACCTGTATGCCCGGAACGATCTCCAGCGCGATCATGCGGCTCCTACAGAACCGGTACAATATCCCCGTGATAAATATCGCCTATGACGGCCAGGGGCTGACGAACATCATGACAAGACTCGAGGCCTTCATGCATCAGGTCAAAGAGCACCACAAGGACAGGCAATAACCCATCGAAAATACTGGGGTCAGGTCTTTTATCTTAACATTTTCTTGCATCCTCACCTGTTCTTTGCTATCCTATCTCCATGGCCCGCCCGCTCCGTATCGAATATCCCGGCGCCCTCTACCACGTCACCTCCCGTGGGAATGCCCGGCAGAAGATATTCAGAGACGATACGGACAGAACATATTTTTTTGACCTTCTGGGAAAGGCCGTCGCGCGCTATCACTGGATATGCCATGCCTACTGCCTGATGGACAATCATTACCATCTGGTAGTTGAGACCCCCGAAGGCAACCTTTCTAGGGGCATGAAGCATCTCAACGGCGTATATACCCAGAAATACAATTGGCGGTACAAGAAAACCGGGCACATCTTCCAGGGCAGATTCAAGGCGATCATCGTGGATAAGGATAGCTACCTCCTCCAACTTTGCAGGTATGTGCTCCTCAATCCCGTACGGGCAAAGATGGTCGATACCCCCGATTCCTGGAGATGGAGCAGCTATAATGCAATGACAGGAAAGGAAAACCCGCCTGAATTTCTCACGACCGACTGGGTGCTTGGACAGTTCAGCGACAAGAAAAAACGAGCCCGCATGCTATTTGAAGATTTCGTGATTAAGGGGATTCACGACACTACGCTCTGGGAGAATGTAAAAGGGCAGATATTTCTCGGGGAGAAGGAGTTTATTGAACAATGCAAAAAGATCCTGGGAAAGCATGATACAGTGCAGGAGGTGCCAAGATTCCAGCGATTTGCCGACAGACCTCCCTTGGAACACCTCTTCGTAGATATCATGAAACAGCAGAAGAAGGAACGAAACGAAGCTATCTATGATGCCTGCATAAAGTATGGCTATACACAGAAAGAGGTTGCCGGTTTTCTCGGTCTTCACTATGCAACGGTAAGTAATCTCATAAAAAAATGTGAACAAAAGTAAAATACAAGATAAAAGACCTGACCCCAGCTTCTCTTAGAAGGTGGTGAGGGTTTTCGGCGCCGAGAGGATCAGGTCTGCCTTGTTTTTTTGTTTTTCGAGCCCGGTCTTTCCCATGATGGCCTTGGTATATATCTTCCCAAGCTCCACGCCCGGCTGGTCGAAAGGGTCTATTCCGTAAAGATGGCCAAGATAGGCGATCGCCATTTCATAGAGGAAGAAGAGTGCGCCGAGGCTATAGGCGTTTATATCGTTCAGGAGAACGGTAAAATTCGGCGTATTTGCTTCGTTAAGGGAAAGGCTCGTTCCGAGGAACTCCGCATGGAACAGCTCGTTCAAGTCTTTTTTCGCGAGGTAGTCCAGTTCGGCTATGTAAGGGAAGGTCTTCGTGATCGGTCTTCTCTCACGCGCGCTGTACATGAGCATGATGCATTTGTCTTTAGGGCCGTCAACGTAAAGCTGGAGTTGAGAATGCTGGTCGGTCACGCCCATTGATTTCGTCGGCGTCGGGCCGAAGGAGTTCTTCCCGAGACTTTCCGCCTCGAGCTGCCTGAACCAATCGGCAAATCCTGACAGTCTCTCACAATAGGGCATGATGACGTGGATGTTCCTGCCGCTTTTGTCCATGAGGTAAAGGATGCTTGCGAGCGCAATTGCCATATTGTTCGTATATTTCGCCTTTCTTATATGGTTCGACATATCGAGTGCACCCCGGGCGATATCGTCGATGGCGATGCCCATCACCGCTGAGGGGAAGAGCCCGACGGGAGTAAGAACAGAAAACCTCCCCCCGACGCCTTCGGGAACGTTCAGGACGTGATAGCCCTCTTTATCTGATATCTGCTTTAGGATACCCTTCTTCTGATCAGTGATGAGTATGATCTTCTCCTTGAAATTTTTGCCTTTTTCCATGAGTCTTTTGAATATCATGAACTGCGAGATCGTCTCAGGAGTCTCACCGGATTTGCTGATGGCCACAAGAAGGGTATGGTCGATCTCTTTTCTGACTACGTCGACGATCCTGTTGATTGTGTGAGGGTCTATGTTATCAAGGATAAAATACCGAGGCAGGCCCTTCCTCATGTCTTCGCCATAATTGTGGAAAGGATGGAGCAGGGCATCAAAGATAGTTTCCGTGCCGAGCGATGACCCTCCTATACCGAGGATAACGAGATTCTTGATCTTGCCCTTTTTGTACCGTCCGGCTAATTCCTTGATCTCCTTGAACTGGAACCTTTTCCCCGGGAGCTCCATGAAGCCATAAGGGTTTTTCCAGAGCGCCTTGTTGTACTGTCCAAGTTCAGAAGCGGCTGAGTTGACGGCCTTCTTTTCGAGGCCCCCTTTATTGCCGCTGCTTTTAAGGCTGTTTGTAATATCGAGCGTTATCGTGCTCATCTTTTCTCCTCGAATATGCCCATCTTGCGAAATTTATCGTAGCGCATGGATTTGATGTCGCCGGGTTCATACTTCATAAGAGCCTCAAGATTGTTTGTCAGCGCGGCCCTTGTATTTTGAAAAGATTCCTTCCAATCCCTGTGAGCCCCGCCGAAGGGCTCTTTTATGATCTCGTCTATTACGCCAAGCTTGAGGAGGTCGTAGGATGTCGGCTTCAATGCATCTGCGGCCATCGGTCCTTTTGAACCGTCCCGCCATAGTATGGCGGCGCATCCTTCAGGAGAGATGACGGAGTAGGTGGCGTTCTCCATCATGAGTATTCTGTTCCCGACCCCTATGCCGAGGGCGCCGCCGCTCCCGCCTTCTCCTATCACTATTGTGATGACGGGGACGCTGAGGGAGAACATGAAATAGATGGAGGACGCTATTGCTTCTGCCTGTCCTCTCTCTTCCGCCCCTACGCCGGGAAAGGCGCCCGGAGTGTCGATGAAAGTGATAACAGGTTTTTGCCACCTGTCGGCCATGTCCATGATCCTCATCGCCTTCCTGTAACCGTCAGGATGTGCCATTCCGAAATTCCTGTGAGCCATCTCGCGAACATCTTTCCCTTTTTGATGGCCGATAACAGCTACTTTTATTCCTTCATAATTCGCGAACCCTGTAACGACCGCAGGATCGTCTTTGTATTTGCGGTCTCCGTGAAGTTCTATGAAGTCGCTGAAGATGTTATTGATATAATCGAGCGTGTGAGGGCGGTTAAGGTGCCGGGAGAGCTGGGAACGCTGCCAGTTTGTAAGGTCGCCGTAGATCTCTTTCTCGACCTTTGAGATCTTTTTTTGAAGGTAGTGGACCTCTTTTGAATAATGAGGGTCGTTGATATCGTAGAAACGCTCAATCTCGTTTACCCTTCTTTCCAGGGGCTCGAGTTTTTTCTCAAAATCAAGATAGTATCTCATCGAACACCTCTATTTCTATACCGGAAGCGAAATGTTTCAGGAGTATGTCCTTTTTTTCAGGGTCAATTGTTATGTTCGGGACATCCATTGCCCTACTCTCCCCGTTCAGTACAAATTCAAGAAAGACCCTGGAAGGCCCCTTTACGCTGAGAAGAACGTCCCTGAGCTTCCTCAGTTCTGTTTTTTGAAAGGTTTCGCAGTAGACCTTTATTCTTACCGCCTTTTTGAATTTTTTTATGGAATCTTCGAGCAGCGTGATCTGTTTCGCTTTCACCTTGATGTTTTTATCGTCAGACCTGTCGGGCGTGCCTGTTACAACGAGCGGCTTACCGCTTTGGATCAGCAAAAGATTTTTTGAGAAAAGATCGGGAAATACGATCACCTCCACCACCCCTTTTGTGTCTTCCAGGGTGATATAGGCCATTTTGTCGCCCTTTTTTGTTATGATCTCCTTGCTGGCGCTCACCACGCCGACGATCTTTGTATCCTCCGTTGTCTCAAGCTCTTTAAGGTTTTGGCTGTCCACAGGAGTGAGCCTTTTGATGATCTCTTCATATTGTCTTAAAGGGTGCTGGCTGAAATAGAAGCCCAAAGATTCTTTCTCGCCGCTTAAGATCTCATCGTGGGAGAATTCATCGATCTCAGGTATCTTGAAATAGGTATCCGGGTCTGTTGCAGCGCCGAAGATGTCCATCTGGACGTAGGAATTATTTGTCCCTTTTTTGGAGAGGGAGCCGGCCTTCTCGTTCACAAGGTAGAGCACCTGGGACCTTTTCAGGCCTAAGCTGTCGAAGCATCCTGCCTTTGCGAAGCTCTCCATGACCTTCTTATTCACCTTGCGTGAGTCGACAGTGTTGCAGAAATGCGCGAAAGAATTAAATTCGCCGACCTGGTCCCTGACCTGCAGAATATTGTCGATCGCTGCATCGCCGACGTTCTTGACGCCGGAGAGGCCAAAGCGTATCTTGTTGTCCACGATCTGGAAGGCCTTGCTGCTTTTGTTGATATCGGGAGGAAGAACCTCGATCCCTGATTCGCGGCACTCGTTGATATATTTGATCAATTTGTCGGTATCGTTGATCTCGTTCGTGAGCATCGCAGTGAAATAGTGGATAGGATAATGCGCCTTTAAGTACGCCGTCTGGTACGCGATAAGACCGTAAGCCGTGCTGTGCGACTTATTGAATCCGTATTCGCCGAAACGGAGGATGACGTCGTAGATCCTCTCGGCCACTCTTGAGGGTACGCTGTTCGATATGGCCCCCTGGATGAACTGCTCCTTGTACCTTTCAAGCTGTTCAGGGATCTTTTTGCTGATCGCCTTTCTCAAGGCGTCTGCGTCCTTGAGGGAGAAGCCCGCGAGCTTTGAGGCGATCTTCATGATCTGTTCCTGGTATATGATGACGCCGTGGGTGTCCCTGAGGATCTCTTCCAGCTCGGGGGTTTCGTATTTTATGTAAGCCGGGTTATTCTTCCTTTTGATGAACTCATCGACCATGCCGCTGTTCAGCGGGCCCGGCCTGTACAGCGCTATAAGAGGCATGATGTCGTCGAATTTTGTCGGCTTGAGCTTCACGAGCAAGTCCCGCATCCCCCTGCTCTCAAGCTGGAACACACCGGCCGTATTCCCTGAGGACAACAGATCGTAGGTCTTTTTATCATCGAGGGGGATCGTGTTGATATCAATGTTGACCCCTTCATCACGCAAAAGCTTGATGACGCCATCGATGAGCGTCAGGGTCTCGAGGCCGAGGAAGTCGATCTTTATGAGGCCTATCTTCTCTATGATCCCCATGTCGTATTGGGTGACCGTTTCATCATTCTTGCCTTTATAGAGGGGGAGGTGTTCGATCAGCGGCCTGTTCGATATGACAATGCCGGCCGCATGCGTCGACGCGTGGCGGGCGAGCCCCTCCAGGACCATGGCATTATCGAGGAGTTCTTTTACGCGGTCGTCTTTGGCATAGAGCTCCTTTATCTGCGGTTCTTCCTCGATTGCCTTCTCGACGCCCCTTTCGGTGGAGACAATGAGCTTTGCGATCTTGTCGACCTCAGCGTAGGGCATGCCGAGCGCCCTTCCCACATCGCGTACAGCCTGTTTTGATTTCATTGTTCCGAAGGTGGTGATCTGGGCAACGTTGTCCTTTCCGTACTTCTCCGTAACGTACTGTATGACGGTGTCCCTCCCTTTTTTGCAGAAGTCCACGTCGATGTCGGGCATGCTTATCCGCTCGGGGTTCAGGAATCGCTCGAAGATGAGGTCGTATCGTATTGGGTCGATATCGGTAATGCCGAGGCAGTATGCTATGAGGCTGCCCGCAGCGGAGCCTCTGCCGGGGCCAACGGGGATGCCTTGCTCCTTGGCGTAAGTGATGAAGTCGGCGACGATCAGGAAATAGCCGGCAAATCCCGTCTTCTTTATCACATCGAGCTCATAGAGGAACCGCTCCTTATACCTGTCCGGGGGTGTTTGCCCCATCTTTCTATAAAAGCCCTCTGTACAAAGCTTTTCAAAGTATTCATTCAACCCCAGTGAGCCGGGAGGGGTGAATTCGGGGAAATGGTACGTGCCCGTTTCTATCGACAGGTTGCACATTTCGGCGATCCTGACGGTGTTCGAGAGGGCCTGGGGATACTGAGAGAATGCAAGCTCAAACTCTTCCGCGGATTTGAAGTAGAACTGGTCGGTCCTGAAGCTCATTCTCGTTGCGTCATTAATCGTCTTTCCCGTCTGTATGCACAAGAGGAGCTCGTGGGCCCTTGCCTCTTCCCTTTTGAGGTAATGGCAGTCGTTGGTCGCTACGACGGGAATATGGTAATGATCCGAAAGGCCGATGAGACGCTCGTTCACCTTCTTCTGTTCCGCAAGGCCGTTGTCCTGAAGCTCGAAGAAGAGCCTCTCGCCGAACAGCCCGCGGTACTCTTCGATGGTTTCCTTTAAGGATCTTTCATCATCTTTCAGTATGAGATTGGGTATCTCCCCTTTTATGCACGCCGTAAGGCAGATGAGCCCTTCGCTGTGGGAACGCAGGAGCTCTTTGTCGATCCTCGGGACGTAATAGAAGCCTTCGAGGTGGCCCAGGCTTGTAAGCTTGAGCAGGTTCTTGTAGCCCTCCTGGTTCATTGCCAGAAGCACTATGTGATAGGCGTTGTCTTCACCCTTTATCCTTTTCTGATCAAAGCGGGACTTTGGGGCGATGTAGGCCTCGCAGCCGATGATCGGCTTTATGCCTGCCTTCTGTGCGGTGAAATAAAAATCGACGGCGCCGAACATATTGCCGTGGTCAGTGATGGCGCAGGCGTTCATCCTGTACTTCTTCGCCTGGTCGAATAGCCTGTCAAAGCGGATCGCCCCGTCCAGGAGGCTGTACTGTGTGTGCAGGTGGAGGTGTACGAAGTCTTTCATCTACTCCCACTCAATGGTGCTGGGCGGTTTTGAGGAGATGTCATAGACAACCCTGTTGACGCCGGGAACCTCGTTGATGATCCGTCTTGCCGTGATATCGAGCGTTTCGGGAGGGATCCTCGCCCAGTCTGCGGTCATGGCATCCTCGCTCTCCACTATTCTCAGGGCGATGACGTTGGCGTATGTCCTCTCGTCGCCCATGACCCCCACTGTCTTCACGGGGATAAGTATGGCGAAGGATTGCCAGATGTGTTTGAACCTGCCGTTCCTCTCCACTTCGTCCCTTATGATGCTGTCGGCATCCTTCAAGAGATTTAGCCTCTCTTTTGTCACGTCGCCGATGATCCTTATCGCCAGCCCGGGACCGGGGAACGGCTGCCTGTAGACGATATTGTCCGGTAGCCCCAGCTCTTTGCCGACGATCCTCACCTCGTCCTTGAAAAGCTCCCTGAGAGGCTCCAGGAGCTTGAGCCTCATCCTCTTCGGAAGCCCGCCTACGTTGTGATGGCTTTTTATTGTGGCAGAAGGGCCTTTGGAGGAGATGCTTTCAATGACGTCAGGATAGAGCGTGCCCTGTGCGAGATACCTTGCGTTGCCTATGCCTTTTGCCTCTTTTTCGAAGATCCTGATGAAAAGGGTGCCGATGATCTTCCTTTTCCTTTCCGGGTCTTTGACGCCCTTCAGCGACCTGAGGAAGAGATCCTCGGCATCCACGTATTTCAGGTTCATATGGAGCCTGCCCTTGAAGGCTTTGAGCACCTCGCGCTCCTCGTTCTTTCTCAGCACGCCGTTGTTCACAAATACGCTGTGGAGCCTGTTTCCTATTGCCTTATGGATAAGCATGGCGACCACGGAAGAGTCGACGCCGCCGCTTAATGCGCAGACCACATGCTGATCGCCTACCTCGTCCCTGATCTTTTCCGTCGCAAGCTCAACGAAGGAACGCGGCGAGAAGAGCCCCTTCACCATGCAGATCTTATAGAGAAAGTTCTTCAGTATTCGTTTGCCCTTCCGTGTGTGGTGGACCTCGGGGTGGAACTGGACGCCGTAGATCTTTCCTTCCCTGTCTCTGATGACGGCATGTTGAGAGTTTTCCGTGTGTGCGAGGGTAACAAACCCTTTGGGCATCTTCAGTATCTTGTCCTGGTGGCTCATCCAGACGATGTCTCCGCTACGGATGCCGTCGAGAAGCCTGTCGTTGGTATCGACGGCAATGTGCGCCTTCCCGTATTCGCGCTTAAGAGACCTGTCCACCCGTCCGGAATAGATGCTCGCGATGAGCTGCAGGCCATAACAGATCCCCAGGACCGGCACGCCAAGCCCGAAAACGGCACGGTCGCAGACCGGGGCGCCTTTCTCCGTGACGCTTCTCGGACCGCCGGAGAGGATGATGCCTTTAGGGCTAAAGGATCGTATCTGCCCTATTTCAATGTTATGCGGATATATCTCGCAGTACACGCCCAGCTCCCTTACCTTTCTCGCTATGAGCTGGGTATATTGAGACCCGAAATCGAGTATTATTATCAGTTCCTTGTGGTAGTCCACCGTCGTCTCACTCTATCCTGTAGTTAGGGGCTTCCTTTGTGATGATAACGTCATGAACGTGGCTCTCCCGCAAGCCTGCCGCGCTGATGCGGATAAAGCGGCCTTTTGTCTTCAATTCTTCCAGGTCGCGGCTGCCCACATAGCCCATTCCGGCCTTGAGCCCGCCGATGAGCTGATGGATGCATATGGAGAGCGAACCCCTGTAAGGGACCCTGCCTTCGATCCCCTCAGGCACTATCTTTGCCTCTATCTCGTCCTCGGGGATGCTGTACCTGTCCCTTGATTTCCCTTCCTTCATGGCCTCGAGGGAGCCCATTCCCCTGTAAACCTTGTATGTGCGCCCCTGGTACAGGACCATTTCGCCGGGCGTCTCGTCCGTCCCTGCGAAGAGGTTGCCGATCATCACTGTGTGAGCGCCGGCGGCGATGGCCTTTGTTACATCCCCCGAGAATTTGATCCCGCCGTCGGCGATGATCGGTATGCCGTATCTGGCAGCGGCCTTTGCCGCCTCCATGATGGCAGAGATCTGCGGTACGCCGATCCCCGCTATGATCCTTGTTGTACAGATAGAGCCAGGCCCGACCCCAATCTTGACGGCGTCGCAGCCTGCCTTGAGAAGCGCCAGGCACCCTTCTTTTGTCGCCACGTTCCCGGCTATGATCTGTATTTCTTTGAAGGTGCTCTTCAGCGCCCTGATCGTTTCAATGACGTTTTTTGAATGGCCGTGGGCGGTGTCGACGACGATGACGTCGCAGCCCGCCTTTATGAGCGCGTCGACGCGCTGTTCCCGGTCGCTGCTGACTCCGACAGCCGCTCCCACGCGGAGCCTCCCGAGGTGGTCTTTGCATGAATTGGGGTATTTCCTCATCTTCTCGATGTCCTTGATGGTGATCAGCCCTCTCAGGTTGAATTCTTTGTCGACGACGAGAAGCTTCTCTATCTTGTGCTTGTGGAGGATCTTCTTTGATTCCTCGAGGTTTATTCCTTCCTTTACCGTCACAAGGTTGTCCTTTGTCATCACGTTCTGGACCTTCTCTTCAAGGTTTGTCTCGAACCGGAGGTCCCTGTTGGTGATAATTCCCACAAGCCTTTTGCCTTTTGTGACGGGGATGCCTGATATCCTGTATTTCGCCATAAGGTCCAGGGTGTCTTTTATCTTCTGTTCAGGCGAGATGGTGATGGGGTCAACGATCATACCGCTTTCTGATTTTTTTACCTTTTCCACCTCCTGGGCCTGTTCCATGATTCCCATGTTCCGGTGAATGATGCCTATCCCGCCTTCTTGGGCCAGGCAGATAGCCGTTTTCGATTCTGTAACGGTATCCATCGCAGCGCTTAATATGGGTATATTAAGCCTGATCGACGGTGTAAGGTGAGTTGAAACATCGACGTCCGAGGGCAGGATATTGCTCTCCGACGGCACAAGCATGACATCGTCGAATGTGAGCCCCTCAGGGAGCATTTTATCACTTTTTTTCGGCATCGTGCACCTCGCTTCTGAATTAAAACTTTTTATTATAAACTACCTTTAACGAGCTCTGTTCCGTAATAGGTATTCGATCTGCAATCAGCCTATCTACAGCACGCCCGTGCCTGTAGATCCGCATACAAAAGGCTTGCCATTTTGTTTTGGATTAGTATAATGCATAAGGTCCAAATAAGCAAAAAGATTTTATATTGCCATGCAATTGTTAGACGTCACAGAACTGAACACATCTTTCTTTACTGACGGGAATGTCTTACGCGCCGTCAACAGCGTCAGCTTCTCGATTCCAAAGGGGGAGATCTTTGGCCTTGTGGGAGAAAGCGGCTGCGGAAAGACCATGACCGCCTTGTCGATTATGAGGCTTGTTCAGCCTCCCGGGAGGATAGTGAATGGACAGGTTATTTTTGAGGGAAAAGACCTCCTCCTCTTGTCGGAAAGGGAAATGGAAGAGGTCAGGGGCAACAGGATCGGCATGATATTCCAGGAGCCGATGAGCGCCCTTAACCCGGTTTTCCGCGTAGGCGACCAGATCAGCGAGGCCATCATCATTCATAAAAAGGCAGGAAAAAAAGAGGCGAAAGAATCAGCGATTGAGCTTCTGAGACAGGTCGGATTTGATGATCCAGGAAAGAGATATGCCCAATACCCTCACCAGTTGAGCGGCGGACAGAGGCAGAGGATCCTCATAGGGATTGCCATATCCTGCGGGCCTTCCCTTGTCATAGCCGATGAGCCGACAACCGCGCTCGATGTGGCAACGGAGTCGCAGATCATAAACCTCCTTCAGGGTCTCGTCGATAGCTCAGGCATGTCGATGATATTTATTACCCACAACCTCAATATCATGAGGAAGTTCGGCCGGAGGATAGGGATAATGTATGCGGGCAGGATGCTTGAGCAGAATTTTGTAGATGCCTTTTTTAAAGAGCCGTTGCACCCTTACAGCAAGGGGCTGCTCTCCTCTATCTACGGTCTTATGGGCGATCAAAAGCGCTTAACGGCGATACCCGGTTCTGTTCCCAGGCTTGCAGAGCTCCCGGGAGGCTGCACCTTTCATCCGCGATGCCCTTACGTGATGCCTGCCTGCAGGGAAGAGGAGCCGGTAATGAAAGAGATAGGAAAAGGACAATGGGTCAGGTGCTATCTGTATTAGACCTGCGAAAGGTCTACGAGGTGAAGAGGTCCGTCTTTTCAGTAAAAAAGGATATTATCAATGCCGTGAGCGGGGTGTCTCTCGATCTCGACCAGGGGAAGACTACCGGCATTGTCGGCGAGAGCGGCTCCGGAAAGAGCACTCTCGCGAGGTGCATCCTGCTACTTGAGCGGCCCGATGGCGGGTCGATCTATTTTACGGGAAAGGATCTGCTGGGCTTGCCGAAAGATGAGCTCAAGGCCCTGCGGAAAAAGATGCAGATCATCTTTCAGGACCCTTACTCCTCGCTGAATCCCAGAAAAAAGGTCTTTGATGCCATTGCCGAGCCGCTTTTGTTCCACGGGATAGTCGGAAAACAAGAGGCCGGCAATAGGGTGATCGAGATTCTTAAGGACGTCGGCCTGGACGAATCATTCGCGAACAAATATCCTCACGAGATGAGCGGAGGGCAGCGCCAGCGGGTCGCCATAGGGAGGGCGCTTACGACAGGCCCCGCATTGGTCATTGCCGACGAGCCCGTCTCTTCCCTCGACGTGTCGATCCAGTCTCAGATCGTGAACCTATTTCTCGACATAAAAGAGAGAACGGATATCGCCATGTTGTTTGTTTCGCACGACCTCAATGTCGTGAGGTTTGTCTCCGACGAGATAGTAGTCATGTACAAAGGCAGGGTGGTTGAGGCAGGGACAAAGGATGAGGTCTTTCTCAACCCTCTTCATCCCTACACTAAGATGCTCATCAACGCGGCGAAGGGAGAGTTTTTCAGAAAAGACGACGAGGCCGCTTTTGACGGGGACAGGGGATGCGCGTATTATCCGAGATGCGAGCAGAGAAAGCCCGCCTGCCGCGATGCCGTGCCGCAGCTTACCGGCAGCAAAGAACATAAGGTGGCCTGCTTTCCGGAAGGCTGAACCTGGAACGAATATATTTTCGGCCGGGTTTGATATTTGGACATTTCATTCCCCCTCACCCTGACCCTCTCCCGCAATGGGGAGAGGGGACTATTGCCTGTACCCTGGCCTTCTTACTCAAAGGGGAGAGGGAACTATTGCTACGTCCCGCAGGCGGAAATATTGTTGCCTCGAAGCGCGGCATGAGTGATTGTGTCGGATTTCTATATTAGTATCTGGTGCTTAAAGATGTTATCCCGGATAAGTCATTAGCATAGCGTCGGGCTTTTCCTTTAGCAAACCGTCGTGAGGCAAGGAAGCTCGGTCTTTTGCGCAGCAAAAGTTCCGAAGCCGAACGCGAGCGAATGGAGCCGCAGGAGCGAAATGAGCGTGTTTGCGGGGAAGAGCCCGACACTATGCTAATCCTAATGGAAAATCTGGGATTATTTCGTTCGGTGCAGCTTCAGCATCTCCAGTATATCCGGGTGCACGGTGTGGCCCAGCGCGACGGCTTTGTCGATATGGTACGCGGCAAGGTCGTACTCTTTTGCGTAGAGATAGATGGTGCCGAGATTATTGTGGGCAGCGCCGATATTCGGGTTCAGATCAAGGGCCCTTTTGTAGGAAACGATGGCCTCTTTTTGCCTGTCCGTTGCAAGATAGATATTTCCTAGATTGTTGTAAGCATCTGCAAAGTCCGGGTCGATTTCGATAGCCTTCAGGCAGGCCTTCTCTGCGTTTTGATAATCCTGCATTGACAGATAGGTTGTACAGAGATTATAGTAGGCGCGCTCGTTTCTTGGTCTTGCTTCAATAGATTTTTTGTAAAGCGATAGGGACTTTTCTTTATCCTGAGCATGGAACATATTGCCTAGCAGAATGTAGACGTCGTCCATCCGTGGGTTTATCTGAACGGCCTTCAGGCAGAAGGGGAGGGCCTTTTTCTCGTCCCCTGTTGCTATATAGGAGCGGCAGAGGTTCGCGTTCGCCTGGTCGTAGTTCGGGCTGACCTTTACCGCGCTGGTAAAATCTCTTATCGCATCGTCAAGTTGCCTGTTGACAAAATATGCCGCACCTCTATTGTTGTACGCAATGGAGCTGAAAGGGTATTTCCTGACGGCGTCGCCCCAGAGGGAAACCCCGTCCTTCCAGACATGTATCCTGTCCCATGTAATGAGGCCGCTCGCGAACAGAGCAGCAACAAGGACTGCGGCCAGTAAAACGCTCAGGCGCTTCATTGAACGCTGCTTTCTCTTGGAGAGATGCAAAAGGCCGGCAGCGACGATGTAAAAGATGCCGATGAGAGGAACGTAGGTGTATCTGTCGGCGGCGAATGCATGGCCCACCGGTATAAGCTGCAACACGGGCAGTAAAGTGAAAAGGTAGAAGAGGCTGCCGAATACAACCTTTCGGGTATGCCTTGCTGAATAGACGACACATGCGCACAGGGCGGCCACGATAAAGGGCGAAAGATAGAAGTTCGTCTCCATGATCGCGAAGTGCTTTCTTGAGTACATGTAAAGGCAAGACAGGTCGACGGGAAGGAACATCTTCTGGAGGTAGAAAACGAGGCCGTGAGATGCAACGATGAAATTTTTCAGCACCGAATCGCCGGAATAATCATGCCTTATCGCATCCTGCTGGGACAGGATGGCAAAGATGCCGAACAGCAACGATAACGCAAAAAAGGGAACCTTGTCTTTGAGCATGCCCCAGGATATCTTCTTTCCGGAAAGGTAATCGATCAGTAAAAGGACTAGCGGTAGCGACACGGCCATTGACTTGGAGAAGAGCGAAAAGAGAAAGAGCAGCAGGCTGAGATAATAACATGCCCTTTTTTGTTCCTTGAGAAAATTTGCATAGGAGATAAGGGAAGCAAAAAAGAAAAGCGTATACAAAACATCCTTTCTCCCCGAGATCCACGCCACCGATTCGACATGGAGAGGGTGGATGCCGAAGAGCAGGGCGACGATGCATGACACGACAACGCTGTTGCTCAACATGTATATCAAAAGGAAGACAAGCGCGCAGTTTATCAAATGGATTATTATGTTCGTTGCGTGGTAAGCCGATGGGTTCAGTCCGAAAAAATGATATTCCAGGGCATAAGAAAATAGCGTAATCGGATGATAGTTGCCGAAGAAGAATGTGGTGAAAATCTTTTTGATGTTCGAGGGGGAGATCGCCTGCACCGTCTTGTTGGTCACAATATAGTTTTCGTCATCCCAGACAAAGCCGTTCTGCAGGGCGGGCATGTAGACGACGGAGGTCGCGAGTACGATGAGGGCGATGGCGAGGAGAATCCTATGGGTTCTTTTCATATCCGTTGGTCCTGAAAGCCTCCCTCACCGTTTCCGGGCCTCTATCATCACCACCGATGCACAGCAAAGCGGTACGATCCGGGCTTCGAGCCGCGCAAGCAGGGCAAAGGCCCGGTTTAACAATGCGAATAATACCATAAGAACAGGGGGAGGGGAGCTCACTTTTTGATTGTTGCCTCTAACGCGATGAAAGGACCGGAGAGCACCGGCCAGAAACGTCGCTGGCACCATGATGACCTTTTCAAGAAGCCCCAGTACCTTGCCGACCTTGATGACGGTGAGGCCAGAACCTTCCAGCAGGGCTTTCATCTCGTTCAATTCGTATCGGCGCAGGTGCCCGACGAATACATCGTCGCAGGCGAAATAGGCCCTGCGGTGGGGAAAGGTGAAAACGGCGCTTCCCGACGATGAGAGCGTTCTGGCGATCTCGGATGCGGCCTGCATGTCATCCTCTATATGTTCGAGCACCTCGGAACAAAGGACATGTGCGAAAGAGCCCTCTTTAAAGGGCAGCGCCGTACAGTCGGCAGCCACGTAAAAACCCCTGTTCAGGGTTCTTTTCAGTATTCGAAGGGCGGTGAACGATAGGTCGCAATAGACCACGCGGTTTCTTGAGGTAATGATGGGCGACATTCCGCTGCCGACCTCAAGCGCGGGGCTGCCGCCGGCCTGTATTGAGGCCAGTATTGCCTTTTTTCTCACGGCATAATTGTAGAGATGGTTCTTCAACGCAACGTATCTTTGATCCTGGAAGAAGTCTTCAAAGCGGTTCGAACGGGGACTCACGCGCCGGACCTTGGAAAAAGGGCGGAATCGAGGAGCTTCAATTTCGCCAAACGGAAAGCGAGCGCCGTTCTCAGGCAGCCGAGGCCATACTCAAGGCTTCGCCGGAAATTGATGGAAGACGCCTCTGCGAAATATTTTGTCGGACAGCTTATCTCTGCGATCGTATAGCCGAGCCACAGGATCTGGGCAAGTACCTGGTTGTCGAAAACAAAATCATCGGAGTTTCTCTTAACAGGCAGCCTCTCGAGGAGCTCCCTTGAAAAGGCCCTGTACCCGGTGTGGTATTCCGATAGCTTTGCACCCATGAGGATATTCTCTGCAAGCGTGAGGAGCCTGTTCGAAACATATTTCCACAGGGGCATCCCCCCCTTAAGGGCATACCCGCCGAGTATCCTGGAGCCGAGAACGCAATGGTAGAGGCCGCTGCCGATCATGGAGGCCATGGCTGGTATGAGCTTAGGTGTATACTGGTAATCCGGATGCACCATGATGATTATGTCGCCGCCTTCTTCGAGGGCCATTTGGTAGCACCTTTTCTGGTTTGCCCCGTACCCCATGTTCTTCTCATGGACGTAGACCTTTGTACGCGGCAGGGAGCGCGCTATCTGCGCCGTATCGTCACGGCTTGCGTCGTCGACAAGGATGACGAGATCGACGATCCCCTGCTCCATGACCTCTTCGTAGGTCTTTTTCAGGGTCTGGGCGGCATTGTACGCCGGCATGACGACGATCACTTTTTTATCTTTGAACATATTTTGCCAAATAGTATATTACTTTATGTATCAAAAAATTGCCTTTTTGGCAAAAGATTATGTAGAAAATAGTCGAGACCTGAAGCGAGCACGGTGTCGGGATATCCCTGAGTGAACCGTTGTGAGGGGAGCCCGGTTTTATAATTCCCCCCTCACCCTGACCCTCTCCCGCAGGGGGAGAGGGAACTGTGTTGCTATGACCCTCTCCCGCAGGGGGAGAGGGAACTGTGTTGCTATGACCCTCTCCCGCAAGGGGAGAGGGGAATGCTAGGACCTTTTTACGCAAAGGGGAGAGGGGAATGCTAGGACCTTTTTACGCAAAGGGGAGAGGGGAATGTGTTGCTATGAACCTCTCCCGCAAGGGGAGCGGGAAATCAGACAGTTTTCCTGATAAGATGGAATTCCATGACCCACTCCCGTAAGGGGATCTGGGATAATGTTGCTACGTACGACCTGTGCCATGACACTCACCCGCAAGGGGAGCGGGGATAATGTTACCCCGAAGCGTCGCTTCGGGAGGTTTATCGATGGAGCGTGTTTGCGAGGGATGTCCCGACGCCGAGGTTCCCGATATTCGCACCTGAGGATCAACTTTGTATTTCGACATACGACATACGATGTTTTTAATATCGTGCAGAGCTTGCCCTTGAATATTTCCTCCGTAAATTGTTAGTCTATATCTGCTCCGCTGTGAACGGTGATGATGAATAAGCCATATAATACCTATGCCGCATATGCCGGGTTGTTCTTTCTTTTTATCCTTTACCACCTCTTCCAGTGGCCTATCACCGGGGCCGATACAGACCTGTGGTACCATCTGAACAGCGGGCGGTATATCTTTGAGAACGGGTCGATCCCGAAGGACAGCTATTTCTCCTTTATCCAACCCCCGAGGGAATGGGTTGATTATTTCTGGCTCTTCCAGGTCGTCGTCTACAAGATATTCCACCTCTTCGATTATTACGGGCTTGTCTATCTGAGGATGGTGATATTCTCCGTCCTTGCCTTTTTTATCTTCCTGTTCTTTTTCGGCAGGCAAGAGGGGGAACGCCCGCATTTTTTGATAGCCCTCGTCTTCTGCCTCTATGTGCTTTTTTTTATTCCGCGGTACCATCTCATCAGGCCACACATGTTTACCTACCTTTTTGTTCTGATCTTTCTTTATATTCTCGAGTTCCACCGGGAAAAGAGCTTTCTCATTCCCGTGGTCGCTGTCTTATGGATGAACCTCCACGGGATTGTCTATCCGCTGATGCTCCTTATGATCTTTGCATATCTTATCGAAGCGTTTTACCGGATCAGAAGGGAAAAGAGAAGGATGCTAAGAAGCGACCTCAGCGTTATTATTCCGTTGGTAATCTCAATGGGCGCCGTCTATGCCACGCCCCACGGCCACAGGCTGACATGGATCCCATTCGTGCCTACCGGTTTCGCCTCCCTCTATATCAAGGAGCTGCAGCCCTTTTCCTTCTCCGGGCTCTTCTCGTTTACCATTACGAACTTCTGTCCCACCTATCCAGCGATGTTCAATATTCTGCTGATCATGGCTGCGGTCTTTTTCATCATTGCTGCAAGCACAAGAACGCTGAGGATAAGCCATCTGATCCTTTTTGCCGGCGGAACGGTTTTGCTTCTCAAGGGAATGCGATTCAAATACGAGTTTATGCTCCTCGCCATGCCCGTCATAAGGGCTTCCTTGCCGGCGCTGTCTCCCGAACACCTGAAGAAGGTCATGCCGAGGCCTGTGAATATCATATTGATCGGATTCATCTTATTGATACCACTTATATGCGTCAGGGAGATCTTCGACAATAGCCCGAGATTCCCTTTTTCTCACAGGAACCTGCCCCACGGGGTAGGAGTGTTCCTGAACAAGATCAATAGGGGAGGTACCGTCCTGAACCACCCGGACCGGGGAGGGTACCACCAGTGGATGCTCTACCCGCGGTACAAGATCACGATGGACATGGAGGTTCCTTTCCTTTTCACCAACGAGGATTTCTATGTAGTAAACAATGCGTTTAAGAACAGGCTGTTCCTTCAAAGGTTCATCGAACAATACGACCCGTCATTCATCACTGTCTCTATCCAAAATACATTCTTCAGAGACGCGATGACCTCTTTCAGACAATACAGGATCGTGTTCTTTGATGACTGCGAGGTACTGTATGTAAATAGCGGCAAGCACCCTGACATATCTGAATCGTATGGAATATCATCCTTTGACCCCTTCAGCCTGTCACAGACGAGCATTGCAGCAATAAAAGCGCTCAAAGACCACGCGCCCATAATGAAAGAGCTGCTGAGGATCGCCGAGGTGTACCCTGATAATGCGGTCGCGAACAATTGCCTTTCAATCTTTTACGCACGGGAAGGCAAATACGAGGCAGCGCTAAGCTATATTGATAATATTATTATGAATTATCCTGAATCGGCGACAGGGTACATATTGAAGGGCGACATATTGCAGGAGGCGGGAAGACTGGACGATGCACTCAGGAACTATAAGAAGGCCCTGAGGCGATGGGATGTTGCCGAGATATACCGGAAGGTCGGGATGGTCTATTATAAGCAGAAAAGGTTCGGCGACGCATATAAGACACTCGTCAGGGCAATGGATGTCTACTCCATCGAAACGACGTATAAGGACCTGTATTATCTGATAGATTCGGCTCTCAGGACGGGAAAGAAGAGGGAAGCGGAGATACTCTTCCGGTATGCCCATCAGAGCATTCCGTCATCGGATGGGGAATGGCTGAGACGGTACAGGGAGCTTGGGGTCGGAGAAGGGAAGAAAATACTGCAATAAATAAAGCCTAACGTTCTGTTTTCCCATCAAAAAATGTGATAAAAATCATTTACAAAGAGAAAAAATGTGATACAATAGCGTAAATAGTATTACTATTTATAAATCCTATAGGAGGTGTTTATGTTGAAGATTCAAAGGAACAGCAAAGGCTTTACGTTGATTGAGCTGCTCATCGTCATCGCGATCATCGGCATCCTGGCCGCTATCGCGATCCCGGCCTACACTGGCTACACGAAAAAGTCCAAGGTCGGCGGCGTAGTGCACGCTCTTGGCGGCGTGAAGACCGCGGCGGCAGCGTACTACACAGAGAAGGGCAGGGTTGACTCTCTCGCTCTCGGAACGGCCGCCATTGCCGGTAACCTCGGCGTGACGGTGCCGACCCAGTACATTAGCGCCATTACGGTCAACGGCAATGCTGCCAACGAGGTCATCATCCAGGTGACGATGACGAACATCGGCAGTGGCGTCGACGGGACAACGCTCAATCTGACCTCTGCAAGCAACCTGCAGACCTGGTCATGGAATGGCAACACGGATTCGACCTACATACCGAAGAACTAAATCGGTATAAAAGTATGGGGGGGCAACCCCCCATACTTTTATAGAGCCTATGGGAAACAGGGCATTCACAGTCTTGGAGCTTCTGATAATGGTCGCGGTCTTGTCCGCCATTGTGCTCATCGCTCTCCCCATGCATGCCATGCGAGCAAAGGGGCCTGACCAGGCACGGGCGAAGAACCAGCTTAATACTATCAGAGACGCCGAGGAAAGACATAAACTGGAATATGGTACTTATACTTGCGATATCACAAGGATTACCAACTGGAGACCTGCTCTCGGGAGATATCAGTTCAGGATTGCATCGGCAAATGATATACAATTTACGGCTCATGCAGAAGGTGATCTCAATAATGATAAAGTATACGATGATGTTATCTGGACGATCGATCAGACCGGTGCCATTAAGAAAGTTAAATGATGTCTACGAAACATGGGCATACTAATAAATATATTTGTTTTCATATTTGGCGCAGTAATAGGTAGTTTTCTTAATGTATGTATTTACAGGTTACCGAAGGAAGAGGTTGACGAAGAGACTGAGGTCGCTGTCGCCCAACTGCCTTCCATCTTCCTGAAGCAGCTCAGATCGATCACGACACCGCCGTCGAATTGTCCTCAGTGCAAACATCCCATAAGATTTTACGATAACATACCGATCGTGAGCTACATCCTCCTGGGAGGGAAGTGCAGGGACTGCGGGGCAAAGATATCCAGGCGGTACCCCTTTGTCGAGCTCCTCACCGCCGTTGTCTGCCTTGTCCTCTTCAGGCAGTTCGGGCTGACCTTTGAATTCCTCGTTTCCCTGTTCTTTGCCGCACTGCTGATCGTTATATCCTTCATTGACCTCGATCACCAGATCATCCCCGACATATTAAGCATAGGCGGACTGGCCGCGGGCCTTTTTTTCGCCATCTTCAGGCCTGCATTCAAGGCGCTTTACCCTAAATTCAACATACTCGATTCCCTGTTCGGGGTGCTCCTCGGGGGAGGGGTTCTTTTCCTCATCGCCATAGGGTACAAGTTCATCGCAAAACGGGAAGGCATGGGCGGGGGGGACATAAAGCTCCTTGCCATGATAGGTTCCTTTGCGGGCATAAAGGGCGTCATCTTTTCGCTCATGGCAGGCTCCATCTTCGGGACAATCGTGGGCATCCCTGTGATGCTTGCACAGGGTTCAGACACGAAATACGCGATCCCCTTCGGCCCCTTTCTCTCTCTCGGAGCGCTTCTCTATGTTTTTAAAGGCGATATGCTGATTCAATTATTTTTAAATATGTTAAGGACCTGAAATGAACATACAGAGAGAAGGCAATAACCTTGGAGGTGTTTTATCGATGAAAGGATCGAAGAGAAAAGGGGCGGGCATCTTCCTTTCCATTTTTATCATTGTAATTGTCTTTTCGTATGTTCAGGAAGGCATGGCGCAAGAGAACGCATATCTGACGGGGCTCATCCGATCTGTTGACAAGAACAGCGGAATCATGCGGATTGATGTAAAATCCAAGACGTGCAGGGGGGTGAGAGATTTCAGGGT
The DNA here is from genome assembly GCA_002418945.1 of Deltaproteobacteria bacterium UBA5758. Taxonomy (GTDB): domain Bacteria; phylum Desulfobacterota; class Syntrophorhabdia; order Syntrophorhabdales; family Syntrophorhabdaceae; genus UBA5609. Next base: position 20,726 of record DIFC01000044.1, read on the forward strand.
GCCTGATTATGCAAAGGACGACCTGGACCCTTCACTTATAGGTCAGAGAATACAATTTTTCATAAAAACAGGAACCTGTGAACCGGGGAAGGTGTACGACATATTATTTGAGAGGCAGTCATGAAGATATCTTTTAAAATCGTCTTAATATCTTTGCTTCTTCTGAGCAGCCCCCTGGCCTCAGAGGGCCAGGTCATGACCGATTATTGTCAGATGCCATCCATGATCAACACCCCTATTGAACCCAATGCGTTATTTGTCGTAGACCTCAGCCTCAGCATGGACATCTGTGCCTATACCGCAACCTGGCATACGACCCCAACCTGTGAGGTAACGTCCGGACTTGCTCCATGCACGGCCGGCTCCCAGCAATATTGCAGCACCACTACATATGAAGGCTACTTTGACCCTACAAAATATTACAAAGCAGTGGACCCAAGCGATGGGGTTACTGTTTGCAATCCTGCAACCTCATCGTGCCTCTGGGTCGAGACGACCCCAACGGGAGCTCCCTGCGTATCAACCTGTACGAACTGGCAATGCAGGAACTCAAACCTCGGCGGCTGTGACCCGAAAGGAACTCACGGCTGCAGCTCATCAAAATATGCCTGCTGTACATCGTGGAGCCAGTCAGGAGATTGCAATGTCAATACCGGGAATTATCTAAATTACAAGTATATGAGGAGGCTTGATGTCCTGAAATGGGCAATGACAGGAGGCAAGCCCCAAAGCTGCACTGTTGATAGCCCTGATACATGCGACCCCACGAGCGGTTCCAACCAGATAAGCTGCGACACTGATGGCTGCATACTGGAGCTGATCGACGGGACAACATTGGTAAAGGCCCGCTGGGACAGGATTACTGGTAACAGTGGCGGTCTCTTGTACCAGCTTAAGAACCTCCCAACGAGGCCGCTCGTCGGCATTATGTTCTATGGAAAGACCGGGCCCACAGATGCTGATGTGGGCGTTGTAAAAACAGTCTATGTCGGTGATTTTACCGCCTCCGCATCTGTTGACGGCGTCAGCCCCTATAAGAACGTACTATCAGCCATGAACTATGAAGGTATAGGAGGTTATACCCCTACCGGGCCTGCCCTGTGGGATGCCCTCAATTACTTTGCGCAGAACACCGCGCAATATGGAGGGCCCCAGCCGATGACAGGCGAGGCGGGCGCATGGAAGAACCCCATGTACCGGTGCTATGATTACAACAATGACGGCAACTGCCAGGGAAATGAGCTTGTTCTCGTACCCTGCGCCAAGAACTTTGTGGTCCTCATGTCAGACGGGCAGTGGAACATGGGGGGGTTGCCTATCGGCACCACGACAAAATGCCGCATAGATGCAGACGTTGAATCAGAATCGCCAGACCCTGTTGTTCCCGCCTACTGGATGCACAAGAATGGCTACACTAATACGCCAACGGGTATTGCAAGCTATATAGAGTCGGTGTATACGGTCGGCTTATGGCTCAGCGGAACTGGGGAACTGGCCTTGAAGAATGTGGCCATGTACGGTTCTTTTGACAGGACCAAAGGCTGGCCGGGCACCACAACCGGTTATCCCCAGGCAACATGCGGCCCTATAGATACGTGCTGTTATACCGCAGGGTGCGGCAAGGGAAGTTCCTGTACCGCCCTTCCTGCCTCTTCGACTGACTGGGACAAAAATGGTGACGGGATCCCGGATACATATTTCAAGGCAGATAGCGCATTGGAGATCAAGACAAGGCTGGTGGATGTGATCCTGGATATGCTTCGCCGCGTCTCTTCAGGAAGCGCCGTCTCCATTCTCGCCTCAAGCGAAGGAAGCGGCGCAAGCCTCCTGCAGGCGGTCTACTTTCCAAGAAAGGCCTTCGGCACCACTGAGATTGACTGGGTAGGAAAGATGCACAACCTGTGGTACTATGTAGACCCTTACCTCGCGAGCAGCAATATCAGGGAGGACACGGTCGCCGATAAGAAGTTGAACATGATAAACGATTACGTGGTGCAGTTCTATTATGATACCACGACAAACGATACCATGGTGAACAGATATCTTGACGCTGACGGGGACGGGACGCCTGATTCCTTCGTAAGCAAGGCTAACCTCGAAGAGGTGGCCAATCTCTGGGAAGCGGGAAAGGTGTTGTGGGCAAGGGACCTCGCATCGTCGCCGAGGACGATCTACACCCAGCTTAACGGGAGCATCTTTACCGATTTTAACGTATCGAACGCATCGACCCTCCAGTCTTATCTGAATGCCGCGAGCCTGACCGAGTCGCAGGATATCATCAAATATGTCCATGGGGAGGACAAGGCAGGGTACAGGAGCAGAACGGTGACCATAGAGGGGACAACCGGGGTATGGAAGCTCGGCGATATCGTCAATTCAACCCCGAGGATACAATCCTTTGCCCCACTCAATAGCTATCACCTGGTGCGGCCGAACGGATACTTTGACACAACCTACCAGCAGTTCATAAACCAGGACAGCTACAAGAACAGGGGCATGGCGTATGTGGGCGCAAACGACGGGATGCTCCACGCCTTCTTCCTTGGCAACCTGAAACAGAGCTGGACGGGCAAGACCGCTAATGAAAGGGGATGGCTGGACGGGACCAACCTTGCGAGTGAGGTCTGGGCATTCATACCGAGGAACGCCCTGCCTTACCTCAGGTATCTTCCCGAGGATGATTATTGCCATATCTATTCCGTTGACGCCTCCAACTTCCTCGTTGAGGCAAGCATCAACGGGAATGCCACGGACGGCAAGACGATGAACAGCTGGCGAACCGTCCTCATCGGGGGCATGGGCCTTGGAGGCTCATGCAGGAAGACGGGGGATTCGTGCACGAACTGCATCAAGACGCCCATAACCGACCCTGCGGACTCATCGAAGGGGTTGGGATATTCGTCCTACTTTGCCATCGACGTGACGGATCCTGCCAACCCGGTCTTTTTATGGGAGTTCTCGCATCCCGAGCTGGGCATGAGCACCTCGGGGCCAGCCATCATCAGGCAAGGGGACCCAGACAAGAACGGAAGCTGGTTCGCGGTCTTCGCATCGGGACCGACAGGACCGATCGACACGCCCAACCGCCAGTTCCTCGGAAAATCGGACCAGCAATTGAGGCTCTTCGTTCTTGACCTGAAGACGGGAACGCTGGTGAGAAAGATCGATACAGGCATAGCAAATGCCTTTGGGAGCTCTCTCTACAACGCGACGATTGACACGGACAGGAGTGATCAATATTCAGCGGGATTTTACAAGGACGACACCCTGTACGTGGGATATACGGAATGCGCCGATTCGACCCCTGTTGCAGGCTCAACGTGGACGAAGGGCGGGGT
>DIFC01000044.1:24099-53401 GCA_002418945.1 Deltaproteobacteria bacterium UBA5758
ATCGACAATATAGGGCCGGTGACCGCCGCTATAACCAAGCTCCAGGACAGGTCGAACGGCAAGATGTGGCTCTATTTCGGATCAGGAAGATATTTCTACAAGATGGGAACCAGCCTTGACGATCCCGGCGATGGGAGCGAGGCAACGAAACGGAGGCTTTACGGGATACAGGAGCCCTGCTATTCCTCCACTACGAACGATATCGACGAGACGTGCAGCACCGCCGTCTCAGCGGCGAACCTCCAGGATTCATCGCCGAACGACATCACCACCCTTGCCGCAGGAAAGGCAGGCTGGTACATAGACCTTGACGTCCCGGGTTCGGGTTATATGCAGGAACGGCTTATCACGGACCCGCTCGCCGTGTTCAGCGGCGTCGTCTTCTTTACGACCTTCAAGCCTTCTTCGGACATCTGTGCCGTGGGAGGAAGCACGTTTATCTGGGCAATAGATTATAAGACCGGCGGCGCATCGGCGGCATTGCTGGGCAAGGCGCTTCTCCAGGTGTCAACAGGGGAGATCAAGGAGCTGACCCTTGAGTCCGCATTTACCGAGAAGGGCGGACGGAGAAGCGCGGCGATTACCGGCGTTCCGCCTAAGGGACAGGGACTCTCGGTGCTCCTCGCGCCGAAGCCTTTAAGAAAGATATTGCATATGCAGGAGAAATGAAAAAGAAGGGCTTTACGCTTATTGAGATCTGTATTGTTATTGCCATCACGGGGATCCTTGCGGGCCTGGCCTTCGTCAACTTCAGGGGGCTCCAGAGCAAGTATAACCTTGAAAACCAGGTGCGCGAGACCTATTCTGACCTGATGAGCACCCGCCTCATGGCAATGAACAAGAACAGGACCCATTTTATGCTGCTCGCCTCAGGCAGCTATACCATCTATGACGACACGAGCCCGGCGCCGGGAGGCGACGGCACCCTCACCGTAGGGTCCGACACGCAGGTCCAGGCCCAGAAGATACTGCAGAACCAGATGACCTGGTCAGGGGGCAGCCAGGTAGAATTCGATTCGAGGGGGCTTTGCCGCAGCCAGAAGACGATATGCGTCTACTCAACATTGAACCCGGCATACGATTGCATAAAGGTATCATGGACAAGGATCATCATGGGAAAGCTCGTCACACAGGGGGTATGCGGTGATGACAACTGCGCTGCGAAATAGAAAAGGTTTTACGCTTATCGAGGTGCTTGTAGCTATCGCCATCCTGACAATAAGCATGCTGGCGATCCTTGAGGCCGTTGTGATCACCATGGAGCACAACCTCAATAATGTCTCCCGGGACGAATCGGTAAGGATCGCCGAGGCGAAGATGAACGAGCTCAGGAACACGACCTTCGCCTCTCTTGTGAGCGGCGCGGGCACGGTGACGAGGAATTTCAGGAACCTCACGAGGACATTCACCGTTCAATGGACGGTCAACAACCTCTCTGCGAACAGCATTGCCATTGTCGTGATGGTGACGTGGACGCACAAGGGGGTGCAGCATACGCACAGCGTGACCTCGATGGTGAGCACAGATGTGTAAAAAGAGGCAGAAAAGATTTCTCAATGACCGGAGAGGGTTCAGCCTTATTGAGATGCTCATTGTGGTGACCCTCCTCGCCATTGTGGTCATCATGACGAGCGACACATTTACGATCGTGATAAAACAGTCGGGTCAGCAGACAAAGATCGTGGAATCCCAGATCGAAGGGATCATCGGGCTCGAGATGATGAGGACGGACATAGAACAGACGGGCTACGGGCTCCCCTGGGCCTTCATGAATAACGTCAACTATAGCGAGGCGACGACTACGCCCGGGAGCAACTACAATGATGCATCGTCAAATGTTCCGAGGGCCATCCTGACAGGCGACAATATCGGCCTGAACGGGTCTGACTACCTTGTGCTCAAGTCCACGTCCGTAGGCATTAATGATACGGCGCAGAAATGGACTTATATGATCTTCAACCAGGCCCCGAAGACATGGTCGTCGAACGCCTTAACGGCCGGCGAAAGGGTTGTCGTGATAAAGCCAAAGCTCGATGTAACAGGACAGCCGAGGCTGGTGGTGCTCACCGACGGCACCTTTTTCTGCCAGATGGAAAATGAGACCGATGGCGGCGGCAATACTTACGCAACCGTGCCGGCCGGCTTCAGGCCGACCCAGCCCGGCGAGAAGTATATTATTTACGGCGTCGATGCCACCACTGCCCTGAGGATGCCCTTTAACCGCGCTGACTTTTATGTGCGGAGGCCGGGGACCGGCATGCCCTCCCATTGTGCCGCAGGAACAGGGATCCTGTACAAAGGCGTTGTGAACCAGGGCAACGGTGAGCTCACAGAACTGCCCCTCATCGATTGTGCCGTCGACATGCAGGTGATCATCGGGCTTGATACGAATGCCGACGGGGTGGTGGACTCGCGCATCACAACTGTAGGCGCGATGACGGCGCAGCAGATAAGGGAGCAGGTAAAAGAGGTGAGGGTCTATATCCTCGCCCAGGAAGGCGAGCGCGATAGTTCCTACAGGCATGAGACGCAGGTGATGACGCTGGGTGAGTTCGGGCTTGTGAAAAACCTTGATCTCGGTTCTGCCATCGGAGCGGACTGGAACAGGTACCGGTGGAAGCGGTATACGCTGACAGTAAAGCCCAAGAGCCTCTACCAGTGACGGATGGACGGATGAAGCTATGAAAATAAGACCTCTCAACAAAGGCGTAGCGCTCGTGATCGTTATGGCGATAATAACGATATCGTCGGCACTGATAGCCGTTATCGTGTATTTTGTTATGAAAGGGACGGAGTACACTGCCCTCAACAAGCGATACCAGACATCGAAGGAGGCATCCCTGGGAGGGATTGACTTCTTCACAAAAGAGCTTATCCCCCTGTCGATCGGCGGGACAAACCTCTCAACCGTTGTCACCAGGTTCAATGTTATTTCCACCGCAGGGGTAAGCGCCGTCGCATCCGATGCGTGCTTCCTTGCCAAGCTCCGCAGCGCGACCACGAGCTGGCCCGTGGGGTGCGACAGCACGCTCGATGCGAAGACCTCCGCGGATGTGATGGTCACCCTATCGAGCACGGGAGGGGCACAGCCCTTTGATGTTTACACGAAGATCGTCGACACGGTTGTAGGAAATACGAATATCAGCGGGGTGGTCCTCGAGGGCATGGGAACGGCCGAGAGCGCGAGCGGCGTCATAACGTCCCAGCACTTCCCCTATATGTACACCATACTATTCCAGGGTGAAAGGAAGAACAACCCTGCAGAAAGGGCCAACTTCGAAGTTCTCTATGGCTACTAAGATCAGAAGAAAGGTCAAATACGTACCTCCGCCGAAAAAAAGGCTTTTCGATGCCAAATCGATAATCTTTATCGTCGTCTTTTTAGGCGCCTTTATCGCTTACATGGTCTACTCAGGTTCGGAAAAGAAGGAAGCTGTTCCAGCGAAGACCGCTCAGACCGCGGCAGGCAAGATCGTTGCGGAGGAGGCACAGACCTTCGAGGCGAAAACGGACGTGCCGTCGGTGATTAGTGCGAAGTTCGAGGTTGAATCAGTCGACAATGCCGACCATATGAAGGTCATTGCCGAAGGGAACAGGATAGGCAACGTGCCGGTGTCGTTCCGGTACGCGTGGACAAAGAACGGACAGCCTGTTGAGGGGGGAGGCAACAGCATCAGCGGGTTCAAGCGGGGGGACAAAATTGACGTCAAGATCACGCCTTACGTAGGCGAGCTGCTTGGCCAGCCGAGGACGCTCTCCACGGAGATAAAAAACTCGACGCCGAAGGTAACGGAAGACAAGCAGGTCGCATTCGACGGGAATATCATGAAATACCAGGTCAAAGCGACCGATCCCGATGGTGATAAGCTTACCTACGCGCTGGAGGAGGCACCCCCGGGTATGACGATCGACGTCAATACGGGTCTCGTCCAATGGCCAGTGAGAGATGATTTCTCCGGCAATGTGAGCTTCAAGGTGAAGATATCCGACGGGAACGGGGGAGAGATCACCTATGCTTTGAGCGCCAACGTGGAGAAACCTGCTGAGAAGCCTGCCGCAAAGACAACTCCGGCAAAGAAATAGGGTTGCCAAGCGGCACGTCGCGGAGTACAATTGGGATGAATGGCAGCGTTAGAGAGGCTTTTTTCAATAATCGTATTTTTCCTCATCCCCTTTCTCGGTAATAACCATCTTTCGCTGTTTTATATCAATATCGATAAGTTCTGGATAGAGACATCTTTCATCATTGTCCTTATCATCGCTGTATTCCTCCAGTATGCAAGGGAGCGGGATACGCGCACGTCCCTGTTTGTGTTCCTGATATTCTTCCTCCCTTTCCTGGCGATGAACGTTGCGGGCCTTGCCTATACGTGGAACCTCTTCTCCACGCTCCGGGAGATCAATATCCTGGTTTTGTCGGGATGCTGCGTCTCGGTGTACGCATTCTCGGCCGGCAGGGAAGGGTTGTTGAAGGCCCTTGCAGCAGGCGCATTCGCATCAGCGCTCTGCGCTGTCTTCCAGTTCATTGTACTCTTCCCGAATCTTTTTGAGATATTCCGGGACGGTATGTTCAGCGAGATCGTAAAGGGGCAGGCTATCCCCACCTCTTCTTTTGCCTACCACAATATGCTCGGAGGGTACCTGGCATGCGCCCTGCCTATTACCCTTCATTATGGCGTCGTGAAGAAAAAGATGCCTTACATCCTCATGTCAGCGGTAATCATCGCAGGGATCGTTCTCGCGACATCCAGGATAGCGATGGTGATCGCATCCATAGAGTTGCTTCTCTATATTGCAATGACGGTGACCGAAAAGGATCTGAAGGGCTTCTTTGCGGGGCTGGGAATATTGGCCCTTACCGGCGTATGCCTCTACGGACTTTTCTTTGCAGGCCAGAAAGGCATGGAGGCCGGCGTAAAGGCCGAGCTGGAAAAGAAGGCAAAGATCACGCAGGCGCAGGTCACCACGCTGAACACCCGGACAGAGATATGGAGGAACGGGATCAGCGCATTCAAAGAAAGGCCTCTTACCGGTTATGGACCCGGCACATTTGAATACGCGTACAGGAGATCCTTCGACGGAGGGATATACACGCAATATTCTCACAGCGTTGTGACAAAGACGATCGTTGAGATCGGCCTGCTCGGCCTGCTTTGCGCTCTATGGTATTTTGCCGGAGTCCTCTATGGAATATCGAGATTCGGAAGGGTGCCGCAGGGCGTCTTTGCACATGTCGCCCTGGGTGCGATGATCATTTTTGGTCTTGTCGATTTTGCCTTTGATGTGCCTGCCTTTGTCATGACCTTTTTTGTTCTTTCTTTCATCATGCTGCCGGGGTCGGTGGAGAGTTCGGCGAAGACAGGCTTCAAACATCTTTTTGCCTGCATTGCCCTTGTGATGTTGATCAGCTCCCTGCTCTTCACTGTAAGGACGAACCTGTCGGCAAAGTCGGTCGAGAACGGCACTGCGTACCTGCAGGGCGGTTTCGTGAAGGACGCCTATTATGCATACATGGATGCTATCCGCGAAATGCCTTTTGATAACGAGGGGCGGATAAAGGCGTTATACCTACTGAACAATGTCTACCTGAATGAAAAGGATTCCGAAAGAAAAGAATCTTTCAAGCGAATGCTGCTAGGACATCTTTCGAAGATCGGGATGTCAAACGATCAGGACTCCGAGCTTTTCCTGACGGCCGGCAAGGCATATGCCTCTGTCGGCGACAGGCAGGAGGCAAAGAAATACCTGCTCAGGGCCTATTCATATTATCCGTCGTCGCCATATTACGTTTTTGAGATTATGAACTTCTATGCCTCTGTCGGCGACAGGCAGGAGGCGTATCGCTGGACGCACAGGATCGATCCTTATTTGAACGAATATATTGCATCGAAGAACCCGAATGGGCTCTATGTGCATAAGATAAGAGATTTAGAAGCCGATATACTGTTCAAGTCGGGTAACAGGGAAGGGGCCCTTGCTGTAGCCAGGGAAAATATAAAAAATGCCTCTGAGGAAAAGTTTGTCATTACAAGCGCGAAGGCGAGGGAATTCATAAAGAAAGATGACATGGTAAAGTACCTGGAGGAAAAGCTGATCTCCTACCGATAGAGGGACGTTGGTAACTTCTGTAACTTAAAATATCTTTTGAAGCTTTCTGTAAATTGCCCTGAACATTATTCCCCAGGCATGATGGTTAAAAGGGTTATAGAGGATCGACAGCGATGCGAGCTTGAACGATTCCCTGTTGTTGCCGCACGAGAAGGCCTCTCTGCTCCTTAGGAAATAATACGCCGCTATGGGCATATTTTTCTTCTTTACCATCTCCACCTGTTTGCGCAGGTGATCGCTGTCCCTGTATCGTTCCGTGAGAGATGCCCCGTGGAGTCTGAAGAAATAGAGGTTGGCGTCGATCCTTTTCATGATGAATTGCTTTCTAGTCCTCAGCCAGTAGTCGTAGTCCTCGGCCAAGGTGCAGCTCCGGTCATAATCCCCTACGGCCTCGTATACCTTCCTCGTGTACAGGAAGCAGGGCCCGATGCAATTCTGAAGGTCCAGGTCCTCCGGCCTGCCCGTCCGTATAGCGTCGAGCGGTTTACCCATGTCGTCGATGAAGGTATAGTCGCAGTAGACTAGATCGATGCCGGGGTTGTTGTCAAGCTCTTCGCACATTGTCCCGAGCGCGTCCTTTGCGTAGCAGTTATCGTCCGAGGTCCACGTGAGGTAATCGCCGGTGGAGATCTTGAATCCTACGTTCAATGCTCCGGGAAGGCCGAGGTTGACGTCGTTCCTGACGATCGTCATCCTCGGATCGTTAAACTGACCCGTGACGCGCGAGACATTCTCGGTGGAACAGTCGTCAACGATTATCAGTTCGATATTATCGTAGGATTGCCCGAGGCAGCTCGCGATGGACTCGCCGAGGAATCTCGTGCCGTTGTAAGTGGGCAGCGCTATCGATATCTTCTTCATTTCTTTCATATCATATCCTGATCCCCAGCCAGACAAGGAAAAGGCCGTCCGGCTCCTGCCTCTCTTCGTAGGCGATGAATTCCGACGACACATCGTTACAATGCCTTCTCAGTAGCGCCTCCACCTCGCTTTGCTCGAACCACTGTTCCCATTCCTCGATCTTGAGGCTTCCTTTACGCTTCACGTTCTTATCGATGATGACGATGCGTCCTCCGGGTTTTGCCACACGACAAAGTTCAGAGACGGCTGCAGAGGGATCTATCGCGTGTTCAAGGGCTTCTACGCAGTAGACACGGTCAAAGCACCTGTCGCCGAATGGCAGGTTCAGGAGACTGCCCTGTTTTGTCTTGATGCCGGGCGGTACATGGAGGAGCATTGCGTCTGATATATCGACGCCCCACATTGCAGCAGATGGATACCGCCCTGTAAGCGCCTTTGCGAAGCGCCCCTTCCCGCATCCCGCGTCGAGAACGCATAGGCCAGAAATGTCGCCGAGGCCTTTTAACACCGCCTGAAACCGTCCGTCGCGTTCCTCGATGGTGTCGGGGAAAAGGTCCACCTCGGCGTCGAAGGCCGTACGTATCTGCCAGCAAGAGGCGTCGAGGGCGAATTTGACGGCCCAGCTGATCTCCTCATCGGGAAAATACTTTGCGCCGCGGCCATAGCTGCCGAAGAACCCTCCCGAGCGGTTCTGTATGCGGGTCAGGTAAGAAAGGGCCCTCTCGGCCGATTCGCGGCTGCCCAGCTTGTACCATACGGTCGCGTATTGCGCTACTCCTGTAGAGCATACCCAGCTTTTGTTTCGATATGCCGGTATGGAGCCGTCCTTTTTCTGTAGCCGCTCGATCTCGCGCATGCCTTTTGCCGCAACCTCCCGGAGGCCAAGGTCGACAAGCGCCTCAATGACGTAGGCATGAAAGTGCGATAAAGTGTTGAAGCGAACGAGACCGGGCTGCGACAGACAGCAGGCGACCGCCCGCTCGACGGCGTCAACGTAGCGTGGCTCATCGAAGAGCATGCCGGCGTCGCGCAACGGCTCAAGCGCGTAGAGGTGAATATTCCCGCTTACCTCCTCTCCGCCCTGCAAGACCCATGCGCTCCTGTCAGGCGTTGTGACCCTGCCGTCCTGTGCTATCTGCGCGAGGACCCACTCGCATCCGCGGCGGACCGCGCTTTCAACCTCGGGCAGCCTGGGAAGGACCGCGAGGAGGCCCTTCAGGACCTGGCCGCTGTCGAAGGTGTACGGCGTTCGCCCGGAGGCATCGGACCAGGAGCCGTCCACGTTCTGGACGGATGTGAGCCAGCGTGCGAACTGGAGGGCCAGGTCGCTGCGGCCGAAATTCAAGAGCGTGGGGATGCAATATCCCGTCACCTCCGGGTACGGCTCCCTCAGCCTGCTGGAGACGGGGATGCCGGCCCCAACGATCTTGTTGCCGTCTATCCATTGAAGGCAGCGGCGGCACATGGAAAGGACAGGGCGCGGCCTGCCTGCCAATGCCTCCCCGGCATCGCGGAAGGAAGAGGCCAGGGATCGAAGGCGTCTCATGTATCCGGGAACCTCAGCCATGGCGTCTATGCCTCGCAGAAAAGACAACGAACCGCCTCATAAGGGACAGGGCCGCCCAGCCGATAGGATGGAGCCCCGAATTGGCGACCCTGATGAAGAGGCGGTCGAGAAGCGTGAGCCCCTGATCGGTAAAGAGAACGATCGGCCTCTGGTAGTCCCGGGACAGGGCAAGGAGATACCGCCTTGCATACCCCGCAGTGCTTTGAATGTGGTCCAGCTCGCGCAGCAATCCTCCCCGTTGAGGATAGTACCTGTCCTGGACGGCAAATTCAGCGAGGAGGTATCGCGCGCCGAGCGCTCTCAGCTCTTCGAGAAAGGCATCTTTATCGGCAATGTGATGGTAGACGGAGAACATGGTGACGAGGTCTGCGTGCTTTAGTTCATTGCCGATGCTGTCCTTTCCGCAGACAAAGACCGCGAACCTTGTCCTCGGGATATCGTAAAGGAATGCCAGGATTTTCGCCATCTCGACGTATCTGTCAAAGGCTTCAAGCCCCAACGAGGAGACGACAAAGGGATGGCGTACCGCCTCAAAACAGAACACGCCCAGGTTGCTTCCCAGGTCGACATGGGAGACCGTACCTTTTTCAAGGCCGGACCTGCAGAGGAGATACTCAAAGAACAACTGTCTTAGGTCCCGCTTCTGCCTGTGGCCTTCAACGCGGAGATCAGGGAAATCAAGAGATTGATAGATCCGTCGGTCTGGTTCCTGAAGCTCGTCGAGGTTGTAGGGGCACGAATCATCGAAATTGGCCTCCTCGATGAGCTCGGGTAGTCGCTCGCGGATAAGGGGCTTGAAGACATCGCGCAGTCTTCGAAGGCAGGTGAGCCCCTTCACGGAGCCCCCGGCTGCCGGGAATTCGCCGACACTGCCGTACCTGTTCGCGCCGGCCACGTCGAGAGAATCCTCAAAGGCAACGTCCTGGCGCAGGGACCTGGCCTCTTCGAAATCGACAAGCACAGGTATGCCATCCCTGAAGCAGATATTCTGTTCGTGCACATCGGTATGGACGATGCCCATGTCAAAGAGCGTCCTGACCGCCTCAACGATCTGCTGCCAAGCGCCGAACAGCCGATCGGCGGTCATTGTCTTTACCGCGGCGCTGAACGGCTCAAGCCATTCGAGGGCGAGGAACTGGAAGGATCCCTCCTCATCGAAGAAGAGAGGCCGGGGGAAAGGCTCCCCGGACAGGAGAGAAAGAAGGTCGTGTTCGTTCTCCAGGGAAGGCCTGCGAAGGAAATCCGGTTCGCCCTCAAGGCGGCTCTCCACATAAACGCTCCGGTGCTTGACCTTCAGCAAGGCCGCTCCATCGCCGGATTCGATCCGGAACAGGGTGGCACCGCCGCCGGGCTCCCAGACGCGGGGCAGCAGGACATGCCTGAACGGTTTCCTGATATGACGGGAGACCACCCTTTCGAGCATGTCCGGTTCCTTGAGAATGGCGTCAAGAAAACGTGTTTTATTGTGTAAGGCCTCAGGATCGAATAGCATAGGTTCCTTATTCTATGTGGACAGCAATTTGCAGACCATATCCTTCATGCGGTTCTTTTTATTTGCGAGAACTTCAGCAGACACATTAAGATATCCCCGGCTGTCAGCGGTCGCTCCGGCAGCCGCGAACGCCAACGATCTTCTGGAGTCATGGTAGTATTTAACGGTTGTGCCGTATGCAAGGCTTGCGATCGTTGCGTGAACAAGGTCGGTATGTACCTCCTTGGCGTTCGCATAAAGAGAGAGATAATCGTACGGCGCGTCGGAAATGAATATATTTTTGACGTTCTCATTGTATTGTGCGCTGTAGAACATATGCTGAGGCCGTATGATGTCGTGCTTTAAAGATTGTACACTGTCGGGTTCGGGCATATTGCTGAAGGCCGATACAATATAGTCTTTGGCTGAAAAGCCGCGCGGGTTATAGGCGTCGCTGACGAAGAAGGCGCAATCGATCCCGGTGTGGCAGTTTGGAAGCAGGTCTTTATACAACTTGTATGTTTCGTTGTCGCGCGATATAAAGCCTGCGAGATTGATGTGCGCTTTTACATATTCGGAAAATGACTTTACTTCTTTATCGCTGTATTCTTGCCCGCCGATGCCCATGAAAAGGACCTTCATATCAGGGTGGGTTTTCAGGAAATCATCGACCCAGTATGTCGCGCTGCCCGTAAGAAGGAATTCTTCGGTTGCGAACATCCCGCTCATGACGAACAGGTCAGCTTTTATATAGAGACCCAGATGCGCTGCGTCACGAAAACATCTTTCTTTTGACGTGAACACTTTCCGTGATCGCAGGCGCATGGCGTTGTTGTAATAGTGCGACATGGGTGTAACGAAAATGATATCGCTTTCAGGCAGCGCTTGTTTCAAAAGCTCCATCGCGCCTATGTCGATAAAGGCTTCCCCAAGGTTGGTCATCCAGCAGTTACCGTAATATGCTATCTTAAGGGGCATCTATATCACCTGCCAGGCGTGCTCAACCAGAGCTATCCCCGCCCAGGCAGCATCGGGCAGTCTTCCGGTGCCGAAAAAATCCCCGCTCTCAACAGCGATCTCCGCCGCGTAAGGAACGTTGAAAACAGTGTCTCCATTTGCCTCTGCAACCTTTACATGCAGCCGGTACCTTCCCGGGAGAAAGGGTACCTTGGGCAGGCGGCAGAGCAGCTGCGTTGCCGGAGGCTGTAAATCGACGCCGGGGCTGCCTGATATCCTGGTATGGAGAATGCAAACCCTTGTGTCGTTAAGGGTATTGACGGCGATTGAAACAAGAAGGTTTTTCTGCAGGGAGGCTGACTCGAGGACAAGGCGGATGGAGCCTTGGGTTCCTGTTTGCAATACAGGGGACTCCTCCCCCCTGTTATTCAGGAGACCGACATTTTTCAGTGCTATGCCAAGCCTGTCATTGGATGCGATCGCTTCTCCTGCTGTCGGTCGGGATATCGATATCGTTTGCAGGTATGCGTCTACCACATCGTTGGTCTTGCCGGACGCGGTCATTTGCCCTCCGGCAAGAAGGATCCCGGAGCTGCAAAGCTGGCTGACCGCGCCCATGTTGTGGCTGACAAATAGGACCGTTCGGCCTGCCTGCGCGACATCTCCCATCTTTCCCAGGCATTTCTTCTGGAACTCGGCATCTCCCACAGCCAGCACCTCGTCGACGAGGAGTATCTCCGGCTCGAGGTGAGCGGCTACCGCAAAGGCCAGGCGCACGTACATGCCGCTCGAGTAACGTTTGACCGGGGTATCAAGAAACTTTTCGATCTCCGAGAAGGCTACGATTTCGTCGAACTTTTTGCCGATCTCTGCCCTCGTCATGCCGAGGATCGTGCCGTTGAGGTAGATGTTTTCCCTGCCTGTCAGCTCGGGGTGAAATCCCGTGCCGACCTCCAGGAGGCTTGCAACTCTCCCGCGGAGAATGATCCTTCCGGTTGTGGGCGGGGTAATCTTTGAAAGAACCTTGAGAAGGGTGCTCTTGCCCGCGCCGTTCCTGCCTATGATGCCTATGGTCTCCCCTTCGTTCACGTTGAAGCTTATATCTTTCAATGCCCAGAGTTCATCGTTCTCAGGGCCGACGATCCCATCGCCCCGCGAAAATGATCTCATAACACCCGCTGCCTTTGACGTCAGTTCTTCGCGAAGGCTCAGGTAGCCCCTCCGAATGCCGATCCTGTATCTTTTTCCTACATTACTGATCTCTATGATCGACTTCATCAGGTAGGCCCTTTCATGCGATATCCGCGAAATACGATTCCGTGCGCTTGAAATAGTATAGTCCGAAGAGGAAATAGATGATGCTGACAATGAGAGAGACTGCAAGCGTACCCCACCCGATCGCTGAGCTTCCAAGGAGCCCGGTCCGGGCGATGTTAATGACGCCAGCCATGGGGTTGAGAACGACAAGCAGGGTCTTTACGGCGGGATACCTGTCGAGCATGGAGACGGGATAGATAACGGGAGTGATGTAAAGACCTATATTGATGAAGAAGGGAAGCGCATACCTTACGTCCCGGTACTTGACGTTCAACGAGGCAAGAAAAAGTCCGGCGCCAAGGGCGGTCAATGTTACGACCAGGAGGAGAACAGGGATGACGGCCACCCCGGATAATTGCGGGATAAAGCCGTAGTACAGCATCATTGCAACGAGAACGACCGAGGAAACGGCGAGATCGACAAATGCTGTTGTGGCGCTCGTGGCCGGTATGATCAGCCGGGGGAAATAGACCTTCTGGATAAGGCTTGCGTTGGCCACCATGGATTGGGCGGAATTGTTGACCGTGGATGAGAAATACTGCCAGAGCAAAAGGCCCGTATAGAGAAAGATGGGGTAGGGCGTGCCGTCCCCGCTCTGAATCCCGGCCATGCGGTTGAAGATAAAGGTGAACACGAGCATCGTCAGCACCGGCTGCAGGATCACCCAGAGGATCCCCAGCAGGGTCTGCTTGTAACGTACCGAGAGATCGCGCCATGCCATGACAAGAAACAGGTCGCGGTAGGCCCAGAGCTCGCTCCACTCGATTGGGATGGATCTTTTAGGCGGTTCGATAATAGTCTCTTTTAGCTGCATACCGATAATCCCTGCCTCCATACGCCTGACGGGTTCTGGTATCTATCCTATCACAAAGCCCTAACTATCGTCTATAGTTGCCGACATATTACGCCCGGTCATCTTGCAAATGTTTGTAACTATCTATCGGTATTTGGCTTTTTATTTTCTCAGGGAATAAAAAGTGGCTTTACATGCTTAGGCCGGTTTTGTTAAAATCTATGGATGTCAAAGATCTCCGTCGTTATTCCCTGCTTCAATCACGGCGCATATGTTGATGAGGCTGTTGGAAGCGTATTAGGCCAGACATATCAGGACATTGAGATCGTCATCGTCAATGACGGGTCAACCGACGAACCGACGAACCGGCTCCTTGCCGGGTACGACAAACCAAAGACGAAGGTTGTCGTGATCCCCCATAGCGGCCTCGCTTGGGCGAGGAATGCGGGCATAAGGGAATCCCGCGGCGAATATATCCTGCCCCTTGATGCCGACGATAAGATAGGCAGCAGATATGCTGAGGAGGCGGTCAAGGTGCTGGACGGAGACGCGAACGCGGGCATCGTATACTGCGAGGCTGAGATGTTCGGGGAGAGGGCGGGGCGGTGGGATCTGCGCGCATACAGCCTCAGGGAAGAGCTTATTGAGAACCAGATATTCTGCAGCGCCTTTTTCAGAAAACAGGATTGGGAAGCGGCAGGCGGCTACAACGCAAATATGCTTTTTGGGTATGAGGACTGGGACCTCTGGCTTTCGATCATTGAGATGGGCAGGTCGGTGCATAAGCTGCCCGACGTCCATTTTTTCTATCGCATACGGAAGGATTCCATGATCCAGAACATGGAAGACGAGAAAAGGGAATTCCTGCTTCGCCAGATCTACCTGAACCACCTTGATCTGTACGGCAGGGCATTTCCCGATCCCGTAAGCCTTTACCGCGAGAACCTGCGTTTGAAGCAGGAATATGACGCGATCAGGTGGTCAAAGGACTATGCTCTGGGGAAGTCCATACTGGATCCCTTGAGGAAGATAAAGAGATCCATGGCCAAATGAGCAAGATCAGCCTTATAAAAATGAAGAACAAGATAAGGAAGGCTGCCAAGATCATCAGGCACGAAGGGTTCTCCGTGTTCGCGGGAAAGTTGACAAGAAAGGTCGTCTACGGGATATGCGATGCGGCCGCGGCATCCTGCCACAAGGGCAAAAGGAACAGGCTCACAAGATATGCCCATGAGGAGAGATTTACGGTGAAAAAGGTTGCAGGGGATACGATGCAGGCGGATGAGCGGGCCCGGACAGAGAAGCTCCTGGCGGACGTAAAGACAGAGATCCTGAAGGAGACAGGAAGGTAGGTGTTGTGAGCTCGATGCCACAGACATTCTCAGTGATCATCGTGAACCGCGACGGCAAAGAATTCCTGAAGGCCTGCCTGGAGTCCCTGCGCGAGATGGACATGCATGGATCCACAGTGGAGGTGATCGTTGTCGATAACCTTTCGCAGGATGGATCGGCAGAGCTTTTACGTGCACACTATCCGGAAGTAACGGTATTAGAAAATGATGTCAACAGCTATGTCAGGGCGGTCAACCTCGGAATAGAACGCTCCAAAGGCGACTACGTCATCCTGCTCAACAATGACACAGTAGTGGAAAAAGGCTGGCTCATTGGCCTCTGGAGGGTCATGGAGGGCGATGAGAGGATCGGCGTCGTCCAGAGCAAGATCGTCTTTTTCGACAGGGAGACGATAAACAGCGTCGGCGTCGAAGAGGTGGAGGATTTTTATTTTAGGGACAAAGGGTTTGAAGAAAAGGACAACGGGCAGTACGAAGGAGCGGCGGAAATAGAATATTTCACCGGCGGATCGGCGATGATCAGGCGGGAGTGCCTCCGTGAAGTGGGGGATTTTGACGAAGACTTCATTATGTTCCTGGAAGATATCGATTACAGCATCAGGTGCAGATCGAAGGGCTGGAAGATATTCTATTCGCCTTTCAGCGTTGTGCTCCATAAGTTCCACGGGTCTTCCTCTTCGGAGCTTTGCGATCATCTCTGCACGCGCAACAGGTTCCTGTGCCTTGCCAAGCATTTTCCGGAGAGGCTTATCGGGAGCATCAAGACGTCGCATTACTATGGGAGCGGAAAGTATCGGCTGCTCTATGAAGCCCTTTTGAGCGCGGTAAAAAAACTGATCCAATGCCACGGAATAGAGGGCGCCGGAGAGGTCGTCATGGCGCTGAAGTGGGAGATCGTTTCGATATACGGCCCGGTAAAGGCCTATCATTTCTTTTCGCAGGCCGAGCTTATGCTGGGGTTGAGGAGGATGAGCGTGGGGATCTACGATCACGCATTCCATTTTCCCGGCGGAGGCCAGAGGTACGTGGCGAAGATGGCGGAGATACTGCAGGACAGATACGACGTCACATATATCGCCAACAAGGATGTTAAGATCGATCAGCATAAAGACTGGTTCAATATCGACCTTTCGAAGTGCTCGTTGAAGGTCATAAAGATACCTTTCTATGAAAAGCTTGATGAATATTTCATCAACGAGAGCATGGCTATGTTCGAGCATGAGAACCCCTTTGATGTCATCAGCGAGGAAAGCATACGCTATGACGTCTTTATAAATGCAAACATGCTGAGCAAGGTGAATCCCCTTTCAATCCTTTCGATATTCGTATGTCATTTCCCGGATACGAGGCGGGGAAGGTTCTTTTATGCAGACCTGTACGACCACCTCGTAAGCAACGGAGAGTATACCACGTCATGGATAAAAAAGAGGTGGGGGCTGGAGCCGACGCATCTTCTCTATCCTCCCGTCGAAATGTACAACAGCAAGAGCAGACCCGAGGCTAAAAAGAACGTTATTTTGTCGGTGGCGCGGTTCGAAAAAGGGGGGAGCAAGAAACAGGTGGAGATGATAGAGGCGTTTATCGGTCTCGCAAAACGATACGAGCATATACGGGAGGATTGGAAGCTTATTGTCGCCGGCGGAAGCTTTCCGGGGAACCCCTATTTCGAAAAAGTAGAGGAGCTCGCGAGATCGCAGCCTTACCGTGTCGAGCTCCGGCCGGATATCGGCTACGAAGAATTGATGTCGCTCTACAGGGACGCGGCGGTCTTCTGGCATGCGTGCGGTCTCGGTGAGAGCGATCCTCACCTGGTGGAACATTTCGGGATGACGACCGTCGAGGCGATGCAGAACTACTGCGTGCCGATCGTGATCGACGGGGGAGGACAGAGGGAGATCGTAGAGCACGGGGTCGGCGGCTACAGGTTCCAGACAAAGGAGGAGCTGTGCTCCTATACGATGGAGGTCATCCTTGACCCAGACAAGAGAAAGGAGATGGCTGAAAAGGCATACGAACGGAGCCATCGCTTTAATTTCGACATCTTCAGGGAGAAGGTGGCAGAGATGTTCAGGGACATCGAGAACGAGCTGGCAGGGAGCGAATACGCACTGAAGGGCGCAGGCAGGTGCGGCGATCGATGAGGGTAAGCGTTATTGTTGTCACCTATAATGCTGAGGCAACGATCGGCGAGGCAATAGCAAGCCTTGAGCGGCAGACATACGGCGATCATGAAATCATCGTCGTAGATAACAACTCGCAGGACAACACGGTGCCTATTCTCAGAGAGCTGTTGGCTGAGGATGCGGGGAGCAGCAAGATCATATGCAGCGAGGTCAATACCGGCTTCGCCGGAGGCAATGTGACAGGCCTGGAGCATGCCTTCGGTGAATACATAGCCCTTTTGAACGCCGATGCAGTTGCCGAACCCCGGTGGCTTGAGAGCCTTGTGCTTGCAATGGATTCTCGTGAAGATACAGGCGTATGCGCCTCCAGGATCATCAACAGTCTGTCGAATCGGATTGACAGCGCCGGCGACGGATTTGCCCGCTCATTGCAAGGTTATAAAAGGGGCGAAGGAGAAACACCTGAAAGTTACAGTAAAAGGGAATATGTATTCGGAGCATGCGCATGCGCAGCCCTGTACAGACGGAAGATGCTCGAGGAGACCGGATTCTTTGACGAGGACCTTTTTCTCATTCATGAAGACACGGACCTCAATCTCAGGGCACAGCTTAGGGGATGGAAGGTCCTCTATATCCCGGAGGCTGTCGTTCATCATAAAGTGAGATCATCGATAGGCCATATGAGCGATATGGCGGTGTACTATACGATAAGGAACAGGGACCTTGTAAGGATAAAAAACGTCCCGGCCGGCGTCTTCCTGAGGTGCCTTCCTCAGCTTGTGATGAGCATCATCGCAGAATTTGTCTACTTTGTTTTAAAACACAGGAAGGTAAAATTGTACATGCATGCCAAGACGGATGTGCTGGCGATGCTGCCGGCGGCGATGAAAAAGAGATCTTTGGTTTTAAAGCAGCGGAAGACCTCAAATGACTATTTAACGGGCGTGATGACGCCGTTGTGTGGAAACGGATTCGCGCGCTCGAAATTCAGGAAGATGCTCCATGGTTAGCGTTATACTTCCTACCTTCAATGCCGGAGAGGGAATCAACAGTTTTCTGACAATGATAGGAAATCAGACAGTGGAGTGCGAACTGGTGGTTATCGACTCTTCTTCAACAGACGGAACGCAGGAGGCTGTTCGATCCTATGGTGCGAAAGTGATCTCTATCGAAAAGACGGACTTTAACCACGGGGGAGCGCGGAACGCGGCGATCAGGAGCTCTCAGGGAGATATTGTTGTTCTTTTTACACAGGACGCGCTGCCCTGCGATGAACGCTGCATCGAACGGCTTATCGAACCCCTCGCGCTGGAGGACGTCGCTGCTTCATACGGAAGGCAGATCCCCAAGGCAGGCGCGAAACCCACTGAAAGGTTTGCACGGCTCTTCAATTATCCTGATAGTCCGGAGGTAAAAGGACTGGAAGATGTCCCCAGGATGGGCATCAAGGCCTTCTTTTTCAGCAACGTCTTTTCGGCGATCAGGAGGAAAGAATTTGAAAGACTCGGCATGTTCCCTGATGATATCATAATGTTCGAAGATATGATATATGCGGCCAGGCTGATCACTAACGGCTACAGGATCGCCTATGTGCCCGGGGCGATGGTGGCGCATTCCCACGATTATTCGCTGGCAGAACAGTTCAAACGGTATCGCTGCGCGGGCGCCTCTTTCAGAAAACACCCGTGGTTCATGCAATACGCCCGGTCAGGAAAAGAAGGAAGGAGTTATTTCATGCGACAGATGAGATACCTGGTGCGGGAAAAGGAATACAGCTGGATGGCATATGCCCTGTGTGAAGCGGTCTGCAAATATTGCGGATATCATCTGGGGCTTCACTATGATACAGTATCGGCAGCGCCGCCGCCACAGGGAGGCAAATGAAAGGAAGAAGGTGTTGCCATTCCGGAGTATTCGCAGCATCAGACATTGTGTCTGTCTATGCCGCGATCGTTCTGGCCTTCTATACGAGGGTCTGGCTTGGCAGCGCCGTTGAATTGATACCGCTGAGCCACGGTGCAGGATCATACCTTGCAAGGTGGTGGATCCCTCTTGTGGTCGTTGCGATGGTCGCATATCACAGGGGCTATGGCATCCTGATAACCTATTGGGACGAGTCGTCTCATATACTGAAAAGTCTCTTCATGTCCTTTTTGATTGTGTGGGTCATCCTTTCATTGCAGAAGGAGACAGAAGCGGTCTCAAGGATTGTCATAACGTTGAGCTTCATATACATGGCGCTCATCATGACATCCGCCAGGGCGCTGGTGAGGTTTCTCTTGTACCGGATAGCAGGCCTTCACAGGGAAGCGGTCATTTTTAACGGCAAAGGCAGGACCGTTGAGAATGCGTTGAGGTCGCTTCTTGATGACGAATGGTATTCGGGATACAGGATAACCGGAAAGGGAGACCCCTCGTTCGCAGGCGGCCATGCGGCCGCATGCTTTATCTCTGTGGAGAGCGCCGATGAAAAGACGATACGGCAACTGAAGCCGAACTTTAAAGATCTCATAATCGTATCCGATGCGACGGGAATGTCATTCATGAACACGGAGATAAAGACGTACATCAACAAGAGCCTGGCTCTTATCACCACCACGAACGGGCTTTTGTCCCATCACAGGCTGTTTCTCAAGAGGGCCTTTGACATAATCATTTCCTGCGTCGGCGCGGCGTTGTTGATGCCGGTCTTTGCCTGCGTGGCGGCCATGATCAAGATAGACTCGAGAGGCCCGATTTTCTTCAGGCATAAACGCTGCGGAAAAAACCTGACCGAGTTTGAGATGATCAAGTTCAGGACGATGCACATCAACAGCGAAGAGACATTGAAAAGATATATAGAGAAAAATCCGGAGGCCATCAGGGATCTTGAAGAGAGAAACAAGATCGAAGGGGATCCGAGGGTGACAAGGATAGGCAAGCTTTTAAGGAGGACCTCGATCGACGAACTCCCGCAATTATTGAATGTTTTAGCCGGCACTATGTCTATAGTAGGGCCGAGGCCTGATTCAAGGGAGGCGGTCGAGAAATTCTACCAGGAATACAAAGAGATCTATGAGAACATAAGGCCGGGAATCACAGGCCTCTGGCAGGTAAGCGGGCGCAGCGATATCGATTACAAGCAAAGGGTGAAGCTGGATTACCTGTATATGCTGAACTGGTCTTTGTGGTTAGATAGTGTAATATTATTAAGTACTTTTAGAGCAATCTTAAGTGGAAAAGGCGCATATTGATGCTAAGTGCAAAAAAAATTGTTGACAAAAATTTACATTTCTGTTAGATATGTCAAGGTGATAGAGTTCAAAAAAATAATTCAGAAAAATGTTTATTTGAATCCTTTCAAACAGTTTGCATTAAGCGAGGGGACGGTAGAGATCAGGTGGGATCCTTTGACACAAATTACATCGCGGATAGTTCATTTCCCCGCAAGAAAATTCGAGAAATTTAATTTTGATGAAGCGATAAAAACCTCCCTTCATGTCCGATGCCCCTTCTGCCCTGAAAATATCAGCGAAATGACATCGAAATTTGATAAAGAGGTTTTTGGCTTCGAGCGATTTACTGCGGGCGACGTTACAGTTATCCCAAATATCCTGACCTTTGACAAATACTGCCTTGTCGCTATTATTTCGAAAGAACATTTCATTAATATGGACGGACTTATCGAAAATGACCACTTCAGCAATGGGTTAAGCGCTCTACTTCATGTATTGAAAATCATTAGGGAAAAAGATAAAGAAGTGAGGTTTTTTTCTGTAAATTGTAATTATATGCCTATGTCGGGAAGCAGCATCCTCCATCCCCATATACAGGCAATAGCAGGTGAATATCCGACCAACTACCACGGTATGATAGTGCAAAAGAGCGGAGGATATCATAACGAGACAAAGCAGGTATACTGGGAAGAGCTGATAAGGGAAGAGACGAACCTGAACGAGCGCTTCATAAAAGAGCTTGGCAAGGCACACTGGTATGTTCCTTTTGCGCCAAGAGGGAACGGAGACATTGGGTGCATCTTTGAAAAGAGTTCGTTCTTTGAGCTGACCGATTCGGACATTAATGATTTCTGCAATGGACTAAAAAAGGTATTGAGGTATTTTAAACAGGAAAACGTTCCGGGGTTCAATCTGTCGATCTTTTCAGGTATTGAAGGAGAGGATCATTTCAGGGCCAATGCAAGGATAGTGGCGAGGAGGTTTCTGCCTCCGGTAAATGCCGCTGACTCAAACTATTTCGATAAGCTGCATATGGAAAGCGCTTGCCTTTACTTGCCGGAAGATGTATCTAATAAATTAAGGACAGTGTGGGAAAATTCATGACGGCTGAAAACAATACAACGGAAAACAAAGAAAACGAAGCGGCACAGGCCCGGACAGAGCAGGCAGAAGGCGAGCCCGGCGGGAAAAAGAAAAAGGCCAAGGCCAAAAAAATGAAGTCTCCGCTAATCAAAAAACCTTCATTTTTCAGCGCTTTCAGTTTGAAGCAGATGGATGAGCTTGTCGGAGTCGACATCGGCACCACGTCGATAAAGGTATGTTCGTTAAAGACCATTAAAAACGTATTAACTGTTCAGAATATCATCAAGAAGACATACGAGCAGGACCTTTTAAGCGACGGACATATAGTAGATCTCGATTTTGTCGCTCAGGAACTGCGGCAGATATTCTCAGACAATAAGATAAAGAGCAAAAATGTCGCCTGCGCGATGTCGAGCTATTCTGTAATTACAAAGAAGGTATCGACACCATTTATCGAAGAAAGCGCGCTTGAGAAGATGGTCGACGCGGAAGTCGAAAATGTTATACCCTTTCCAATAAAGGATATTTATTACAGCCACTACGTTATGGGCGTTGACCCTGAAAAAGAGAATATGATGAATGTGCAGATAGTGGCCGCAAAAAAAGAGATCGTGGACGGATATATAGAGGCTTTTAATATGGCCGGCCTTCGTTTGCAAATACTGGATGTAGACATTTTCACTGTAACGAACACCATCGAAAAGCTCTATGGACCAAGGGATTTTTCCGTCGTTGCGGTAGATATCGGGGCATCGGTGACGAATATAGCTATATTGAAAGGCGAGAACATCGAATTCACGAGAGAGATATTGATGGGGGGCAAATATCTTACCGGACAGATAGAAAAAACAACCAAGCTGCCCTATGAAGAAGCGGAAAAGAAGAAGATTGCAGGCGACAGCGACATTCTTTATCTTTTTGAGGATTTTATCTTTAACATATCCTCGGAGATCAACAAGACAGTGAAGTTTTATTTGGCGACAAAACCGAAGGAAACCATCGAAATAGTGTATTTAACGGGCGGATCTTCGCTGGTACAGGGCTTAAAGGAAAAGATAACGGAAGATACCGGCGTAGCGGTTGATGTAATCAACCCCTTCCACATAGTCAGCGAAGATGAAGACAAAATCGGCATTTATAACGAGTTCAGGGAGTTTATGGCGGTGCCTTTATATCTATCAACGAGGGTGACTGATCTGACATGATAAAGATAAACCTGTTACCGGCAAGCAAGAAGATAAAGTCAAGCGCATTGCGTTATGACATATATCTTTTAATCTTCGTATTTATTATCGCCATGGGAATCGCAGGTGGAATTTACTATAAGAACACCCAGGACATAGAGCGTTATAAGGGCCTTATTGAAAAGACCAAAAAAGATATAGCGAGCTTACAGAGTATTTACAATGAATATCTGGCCATGGAAAGGGAGAAAAAAGAGATACAGAGAAGGATAACGGCTATCGATAAGGTAAAGGAGGGAAGGGTGCTGGCGGCAAGGACCTTGTATGACCTTACGTCCTCCATCCAGGAAAGCGTTTGGCTGAAGAGCTTCAAGAAGACCGATGACAAGTTCGAATTAGAAGGACGGTCTTTGGGCAACGAGTCTGTTTCTGATTTTGTCGACAGCATCTCAAAGATCCCTTATATCAAGAATGTTGAGTTGAAAAACGTTCAGGACGTCAATGAAGAAGGGCTGATATTGAAGAAATTTATAATACTGGGAAATATTTCGCTATGAAGATAGGAATCGATTCCAAGACTATCGGCAAAAAGATAATAAAGATCCCCAGGATCTATAAGCTTATCATCATACTGGTGCTGAATATAATAATATTCGGGCTGATATTTCATTTTGTTCTTACCCCTCAGTTCGAGACAAAGAACAAATTGATCGCCGAGTATCAGAAGCTGCAAAAAGACCATGAGCGGTTGCTGGCCATCAAAAACAATATGGAAAAATACCGTAAAGAATATGCAGCGCTCCAGGAAAAGCTGCGGGGCATGCTCAGGCAGCTGCCTGAAACAAAAGACATACCAAACCTCCTGCGCAATGTAACGAACGTTGGGGACGAGACAAGGCTGAAGCTGAAATTTTTCGAGCCGAAGCAGTTGCAAAATAAGGATTTTTATGCCGAGCTCCCCTTTGAGATAAAATTTTCCGGCCCATATCATAATGTCGCCTATTTCTTTGACGGCATAAGGAAGCTCGAGAGGGTCATTAACATCACAAGCTTCAGCCTGGTGGGAACAGGCCCGATGACAAAGACGTCAATAGAAGGCGTCTGTACGGCAAGAGCCTATGTATATTTAAAGGAGGCGCCTCAAAAGGCCCCTCCTCCAAAAAAGGATGACAAAAGTGCGCAACCTGCTAAAAAGTAGTATCTTTGCATTTATTCTGGTCTTTGTGCTGGAATGCGCCGGCATCGGCGCTGCCGAGCCGAAGACGGCACCAGAGAAGAAACCGGCGCCGGCGCCCGCTTCCGCGCTTAATAATTTCAGCTATTCTGCGGAGAGCAGGAGAGACCCCTTTGAACCCGTTAACCTGATAAAGGCAAAACGAAGCAGGGAGAGCACACTTATAAAGGATAAGAAAGGCGTTGCGGAAGATGCAGGGTATGAGCTGGAAGAACTGAAGCTTGTGGGTATCCTGAGAACAGAGAAGAGAAGACTCGCCATGATGGAAGACATGCAGGGCAAGGGAATAATCTTTAAGAAGGACGACTACCTGAACAAGAACCTGTGGGTCGTTGATGTGCAGGATACCAGGGTCGTCTTTGGCTACAAATTAAAGGGGGAGGTCAGGAACATCAACGTCGACATCCCTAAAAAATGAAAAAGGGTGAACATTATGAGTAAAAAAATAATTATACCGATCTTAATTATTCTTTGTATAGTGCCCCTGCTGTGTTTTGCTCAGGCGTCGAAAAAGCCCGCTCCGAGGGTATCCTTTGACTTTATAGGCGCTGACGTAAGAAATGTTTTGAGGGCCCTCACGGAGGTATCGGGAAAGAATATTGTCATTTCCGACGATGTGAAAGATATTAAGGTAACCATGAAGCTTGACAATATCCCCTGGGACGATGCCTTCGATATAGTCATAAAGAACTACAAGCTCGCCAAGATGGAGGAAGAAAGCCTTATAAGAGTAACAACATATAAAACGTTCCTTGATGTTAAAAAACAGGAAAGTGAAGAAAAGGCAGCAGCTCAAAGGGCAAGGCTTGAAAAGTTGAAACAGGGTGAAGAGATGTCAACCGAAACGATATTCCTTAGCTATGCGAATCCGGCAGACATGGTTAAAGTGCTGCAGGGAGACAGCACAGGAGGAGCGGCGGCAGCCGGGGCCAGAAAGGGATTCCTCTCTGAGTACGGAACCATAACTCAGGTACCATGGAACAACGCGCTCATCGTGAAGGATACAAAAGAAAACGTTGCCGCTATCATGAAAGTTATAAAACAGCACGACACAAAACCTGAACAGATACAGATCGATTGCAGAATAGTGCAGGCAACTTCAGATTTTTCAAAAGAAATTGGCATACAGTGGGGCCAGAGGTATACGGGAAGCAGTATATTTGGAAGCAAATCGGTGGAGATCACAGGCGCGAAGGATGCGGGTGCATCGTCCGCTGCCGCATCATACACAGCGACAACCGGCCTTGTTGCGCTTCGAGGAACTGCTCAGTATCCATACAACGTCAACCTGCCCGCAGCGGTCGGGAGAGGAAGCGGCGGCACCCTCGGCATCTTCATCGGGAGCGTGGCGGATAGCTTTATGCTTGATGTACAGCTCTCAGCACTTGAATCTGACGGAAAAGGAAAGATACTGTCGAGCCCCAAAGTAATAACTTCAGACAATAAAAAAGCGACCATCACTCAAGGCAAATCAATTCCATATCAGACAGTTTCACAATCAGGGACACAGACGCAGTTCGCGGAAGCAACATTGGGGCTTGAGGTAACGCCGACAGTTACAAAAGATGGCTATATAAAATTGGATGTAATCGCAAAGAAGGATTCAGCGGACTTCATCAACACCTCAGCAGGGGTCCCGACAATTGATAAAAAACAGGCTCAGACCATGCTCTACGTTAAGGACGGAGAGACCGCCGTTATTGGTGGTATATATGAAAGAGAAGAGAATGAAGGTGAATCAGGTGTGCCGCTCCTGAAGAACATACCTCTTTTTGGATGGTTGTTTAAGAAAGAGACTACTAAAGACAAGAAGACGGAATTGCTCATATTCATTACCCCGAGGATCATTAGAAATCTTTATAAAGAAGAGGGTTAAATGAAAAAGATAATACTATTCACGGCGATACTATTTGCTTTTACATCCATACAGTTTGTTGGTGCTGAGCCTATTAAAGGAAGCATAGTAACTAACCTCGATAAAAAGCTGAAGATCGTGTATGGAGACAAGGCAATAATTTCACTTGGCAGGATCCACGGCATGATCAAGGGAGATATTGTAAAGATCACGAAAGATTCAGATATTTCATTAACAGAACAGATTGGAAAATGTGCCGTCCAGAAAACCTTCGAATCGACCAGCATATGCGAAATAATATCAATGAAGCAGGAAATTGAAAACAAAAATATCGTTTATATGGAAAGATTTCGAACAATCGATCCAAACCTATTCAACCAGATGATCGCATTGCTGAACAGCATTGTAGAACCCTATAAGCCCTATGATAATATCAATATTTACGTTCATGATATATATGACGAGAAAAACAACACAACACTCTTCTCGGAAAGGCTGAAAGAAGATATCTTGTATTCTTTTCAACAAAAAAGCAGAATTGCAGCAACGAGGGATGCTTACAAAAGCTATATAGGCTATCAAGATCATTATTTTAACGCTGATGCGTATACATTCAATGAACGCAATGTCAATAAATTAAAAAACAGTATGAAGACATTCAATATAGATGTTCTTTTAACCGGGGTCTATAAAATAAAAGGCGATACCCTTAACATTGCCCTCCTCATTGTAGACAGAAATCGGCCTGTTAAGATAATGGACTTGAAACTGAGCGCCAAGGACTATTCGGAAGCTGTTGCTTCAATGGTTGTACCCTACAAACCGTTTCAGGAGAAAGAGCTTGTTTCATACGGCATGATGCTTAAACATAAAGATTATTTTCCCAGCAGGGAAGAGCAGAGGGAAATAATAAGGCAGGAATCGGAGAAAGAATTGAATTTTAAATATAAATTTCTCAATGACAAATCACGATTCAACAGGATCAGCCCGGGTGCTGTAAATATAAAATTCAACAGAGAACAGATAACCGACATACAAAAAGGGTTTTCGTATGAAAAAGAATTTGAAAAAGGAAGGAAAAGGCTGCTTGTTTCGTTTGTGCCGATTTTGTTTGAAAACGAAGATGAGATCTTTGAAGTAAAGAAGGAAATCAGCAAAGAGATTATAATTGACCTAAAAGATGAGAATAATGTAACTATTGAAATGATGCTCGATGCTACCTATGGAAAAGAGAGTATCGACATAAAGGTCTTCAGAAAGACATCAAGAGAGCCGATCATAATGAAATCAGTGCAGTCAGTAACGGATAGAGGGTCTGCCATCGATCTTTATAAAGATTAACGGAGGTGCTTAAATGAGGTATCTCATTTTCTTATTTATTGCCGTAATAATATTTCCCATGAACGGTTTTTGCCAGAGTGGGGTAGCCGGGGAAAAGATGTACGTGGCGCAAAGAACTTTAAACGATATTGAGTCGAATGAGTACAGGTCTTTTTTGAAGGAGATGAGAAAGACGGACAAAAAAAGAGAGTTCGTCGATTATAAGGAAGACAGGGATACGCGTTACAGAAAATTAGAAGAAGAAATAGACTTTGAACAGAGGGAAGCATATCTTGCAGGTCAGAGGGCGTGGGAAGGAAGGATGGTAGAGGCATGGGATAAAAGAATGTCCTACATCGACAAAGGCTATTCTGCGTCAACAGACAGAGAATCATCAAGGGCCTTCAAAGCTGCACGCCAGCTAAGGCCGCCCTCAAGATCAAGTATAGATGTCTACAGAAGATAAAAGATAAATAGTATTCTCCCATACTCCAGAATAATTTCTCAATATGTCATTGCGTCTTTCTAAATTTTTAGCCAACAATGGAGTGGCATCACGCAGGAAATCAGAAGAATTGATTCGCAGCGGAAGGGTTAAGGTAAACGGGGTCACTGTCCTTGAGCCGCAGCATAAAGTAATGCCTGGAACTGATACGGTCGTCCTCGATGACCAGGTGATTGATTCAAATCTCAAATATATCAATATTGCCCTTTATAAGCCGGTCGGCTATATCTCTGACATGGCTGATCCAAGGGGTAGAAGGATCGCCCGTGAGCTTATTGATCTCGAGGGAAAGATCTTCCCCGTTGGAAGGCTGGACTATAATTCGGAAGGCCTGATGATCTTTACCAATGACGGGGATTTTGCGAATACCGTAATGCATCCAAGCCACGGGGTAGAGAAGGAATACCTCGTCAAGCTCAAGGGCGTCCTTAACAGCGATGAACTGAGGAAAGTAAGGGAAGGCGTCAGGATCGAAGGCGACACCTATAAAGTAAAGTCGATTGAATATGCCGGGTCATCGATAAAAAATGCCTGGTACAGCGTAATCGTTGATGAAGGAAAGAACAGGATGATACGCAAGATAGGCAATGCGGTCAACCACCCTGTGCTGAAGTTAAAGAGGGTGAGGATAGGCAATCTAAGATTGGGCGACCTCAAACCTGGAAAATACAGACTATTTCACAAGCGGGAATTGCTCGGCGCATCCCGGTGAATAGGTCAGCTCATCTTTTCCACGAATTCGTAGACAGGTATCGCGGAAAGGGTCATTAGCTGTATTGTCCCGCGCGCCCCGAGCTCCGTAGAGACCTTTGCTATCGTTTCATTGTCGGGCGCTTCAAGGATGCTCAGGAAATCATACATCCCCAGAATGGCGTACTGTGCAATGACCTTCGCCCCCATCTTCTCGATCTCTTTATCGACCTCTTTGATGCGCTCAGGGTTATTCTTGATGGTCTTTCTTCCTTCGTTCGTGAGCGTGCTGAGCATGATGTATACAGGCATGCTATACCCCCTTGAATGATTTCGTATAATACAACAGTTTTTCGAGGAATAGTCAACCGTTCCTTTTCTTTACAATTGAAAGTTTGTGATATTTATAGTATTATCAATGCAGGAGGGCTTTGAATGGGCAAGAAAGCAAAAATATCCTTAAGCGCGTTCCTGATAGTGGTCTTTCTCCTTGGTTTTTATATGGGGGCCCAGGGCAAACGGGCGGTTTCGTCGACAAATGATAAGGAGATCTATGAATATTTAAAGACCTTCTCCGATGTCATTGATCTGGTTAAGAAAAACTACGTGGAAGAGACGAAAGACAAAGAGATTGTATATTCCGCGATAAAGGGCATCCTTGAATCGCTCGACCCCCACTCTTCTTTCCTCCCTCCGGACATGTATAAAGACATGCAGTCCGAGACCAAGGGCGAATTCGGAGGCATAGGTATAGAGATCACTATAAAGGACGGATTCCCGACGGTTATAACGCCCATCGAGGACACTCCCGCCTACAAGGCAGGGATGAAATCCGGCGACCATATCATACGGATCGATGGAAAACCTACGAAAAACATGAGCCTAATGGATGTTGTGAAGATGATACGGGGGGCAAAGGGGAAACCGGTGAACCTTACAATCGGCAGGGAAGGCACCACAGGCATCAAAGAGTATACGATCGTCCGTGATGTAATTGTCGTGAAAAGCGTGAAGTTCAGAATGCTCGAAGATCAATACGGATATATACGGATCGCGCAGTTCCAGGAAAGGACCGCAAAAGACCTTGATAATGCATTAAAAGAGCTTGAAAAAGGCAACAATGAAAAACCGCTGAAGGGATTGATACTTGATCTCAGGAATGATCCGGGCGGGCTGCTGGAACAGGCCGTGGAAGTATCAGATAAATTTCTTTCAGGCGACGTGATCGTCTCTATTGAGGGAAGGCAGAGGGAAGAAAATAAGATGAAATTCTATGGAAAGAGCAAAAACGGGGATTACCTCGGCCCTCTCGTAGTGCTGGTCAATGAAGGCAGCGCGAGCGCATCTGAGATAGTTGCAGGTGCATTGCAGGATTATCAGAGGGCAATAATTGTCGGAGCGAAGACCTTCGGAAAGGGCTCCGTGCAGACGATATTTCCGCTCGGCGACGGCTCTGCGGTAAGGCTGACCACGGCAAAATATTTTACCCCCAAGGGAAGGTCGATCCAGGCCGAAGGCATAACTCCGGATATTGCCGTAGACAACAATATGGTGAAGACAAAAGAAAAGATCACCCCCATAAAAGAAAAGGACCTCGAAAAGCGGGATGAAGCCGAAAAGAATATCAAGAAATTAGAGGATTTCAACGCCAAGACCCTTGAAGATGA
>DIFC01000033.1:0-195 GCA_002418945.1 Deltaproteobacteria bacterium UBA5758
GGGCCTGCCCCAGGAGCTCTATCTGGGCCTTGGCTGCGGCCTGCTTGCCCTTGCCGAGCTTGGGGAAAAGGCGCGGCCCTACGAGCGCCGCCAGAAGGCCGACGATCACCATGACCACAAGGAGCTCTATAAGGGTAAACCCTTTCCTGTCGCGCCTGTGCAGCCTTTTCGTCATCGCTGAACCTTCCGCAAAAA
>DIFC01000033.1:261-425 GCA_002418945.1 Deltaproteobacteria bacterium UBA5758
GGCTTTTAGTGGGTGACGCCTTCCCTTTTAATTACTTTCGAGAAGGTCATGAATAATATTTTCATGTCTAGGAAGAAGGAGCGGTGGCGGAGATAATAGTCTTCATATTCAACCTTAACAGGGATGGGCAATTCGTCCCGCCCATTGACCTGTGCCCAGCCGGT
>DIFC01000033.1:465-19376 GCA_002418945.1 Deltaproteobacteria bacterium UBA5758
GCCTTGGGCCGACAAAACTCATATCTCCTTTCAGCACGCTCCACAGTTGAGGGAACTCATCGAGGCTGAACCTCCTCAAGGCCGGCCCTATAGGGGTGAGATATCGATCTGGATTTTCTAAAAGGTGCGTTGCCAAAGGAGGTGTATCGGTCCGCATCGTCCTGAACTTCGGCATCCTGAATGTCTTATTATTGACTCCCACCCTGTCCGACCAATACAGCACGGGCCCCTTCGATGTCAGCTTGACCAGCAAGGCAATAAACAGCATCGGTACGACAAGGACGATCGCTAAGGCAATCGCGGCAACGATGTCAAAGATGCGCTTCACGTCAAAGGCCCAATCCTTCCGCTGTAAACACCAAGCGTTTGTTCTACAACCCTTTCAATGGAGAATTGATTGACCGCGATCTCCCTCCCCCTCTCCCCCATCGCCTTACGCACGCTGCCGTCTTGTATCAATTTTCGTAAGGCCTCTGCCAGCTTCCCTGCGTTTTTGACAGGGACAAGGAGCCCGTTGACGCCGTCTTTTACGACCTCCCGGCATCCCGGGATATCTGTCGCAACGATCGGACAGCCGCAGGCCGCTGCCTCGATCAGGACCTTGGGAATCCCCTCACCGTAAAAGGTCGGCAGACAGACAATATCTGCCTGCGCAAAGACCGAAGGCATATCATCGGAAAATCCCCACCATTCTATTGTTCCGCTTTCGTTCCATTGCTCCAACTGGCCTGCGGTTATCGCAGAAGGACTATCAGGGTCTATCCTGCCGATGAGGGCAAATCGTGCCCGCACGCCTTCATCCTGAAGGATCTTTGCGGCTTCTAAAAACTCACTGACGCCTTTTTCCCATAACATCCTCGATGGGAGCAGCACCACTGGCGCATTATTATTTGATTTGGGCAAAGGATAATATCTATCAAGGTCAACACCGGAGCCGCGTATGAGGGCAAGCATCTCTTTTCTTAAATTGCATTCTCTTTGCAATTTTTCCATATCTTCGTAATTCTGCAGTATAACCGCTGAATGGGGGCAGTTAAAGACGAAGCGCAGCGATGCCTTGACAATAAGGCGTATAAGCCTGGTCTTTAAACCATTTGCCGTAAATATGTGGCCCAAACCGGCCAAGGCGTTCACGACAAAAGGAACGCCTGTCAGGCGTGCGGCGAGGGTTCCGTAAAGTACGGGCTTCATCGCGACATGATGAACAATGTCGGGCTTTTCTTCCCGGTAGACCCTGATCAGCTCAATGATGGAAGAGACCTCATGTAAGATGTTACGGCCTTTTCGCCTCATGGAGACCGGTATCAGACGGAATCCTTCGCGCTCGATCAGCCTTCCGTGCTCGTTCTCCCTGGTGGCGATAATGACCTCATAGCCGTCCGCCTTCGCGGCCTGGGCTATCGGCAGACGATGCGACCAGAAGTACCAGTCTTCGGCGATCAGGAACAGCAGTTTACGGGAGTTTTTAGCTGCCATTGCACTTGCTCAAACAGGCCTTGTTCGATGTTTACCTTTGGGCTGTACCACAATCTTTCTCTCGCGCGCTTGATGTCTGCCGCGGTGTCACGCGCATCTCCTTTCTGTCGGTCAGAATATTTCACGTAAGCCTTCCGGCCGATGATCCCTTCCAATAGCCTGATAACGTTATTAACGCTTATTCGGGAACCGCCCCCTATATTAAAAATCTCTCCAAAGGCGCAGTTTTGCATTGCCAGTATTTTCGCGTCGACAGCGTCGGATACATAGGTAAAATCCCTTGTTTGCTCGCCGTCTCCGTAAACCAGGATCTCTTTTTTGTGGATCATCGCGTCGATAAAACGATAAAAAGCCATATCGGGCCTTTGGCGCGGCCCATAGATCGTAAAATGACGCAGTATTGTCGCCGGCACCCCGAAGCTTTCCTGATAGACCCTGCACAACTGTTCGCAGGCCAGCTTCGTCACCCCGTATGGCGAAACCGGCTTCGGCAGATCCTCTTCAGATGTAGGGTATCTTTCCGCATCTCCATATATCGACGATGAGGAAGAGAAGACGAAACCTTTCAATTCCTTTAATCCCTTTGCAGCCTCCAGCAGCCTTTGGGTGGCAAAAACGTTGTCACGCAAATAGGCCTCAAAGTTTTTGCCCCAGCTTCCTCTAACCCCCGGCCGGCCTGCTTCGTGGAATACATAACTGACTCCCTTCAGCAATTCGGCCCATTTCAACGTGAGGATATCACCCTCTACAAAACTAAACTGATCATGCGATCTCAGCTTTGATAGATTGGATTCTTTTATTGCGCGCGAGTAATAATCGGAGAAACAATCAACGCCTACAACAAAAAACCCCTCTTTGATCAGCCGTTCGGCCAAATGGGAGCCGATAAAGCCTGCTGCGCCCGTCAATACAATTCTTTTTCCAGCCACTTTCACCTCTTCTATTCATTCATTAATTTCGACATACAGCTTCATTATACGACTTCATTCCTGAGCAGAACATCAAACCCGTAAATCTTTATCTCGTCATCCGGAAGATCTTTGAACTCCGGCGCCAATTTGTTTCTCGCTGTAGGCAGATCATCCCACCGCAGCACGCCGGCAACCTCTACCTCAAAACCGGCATCGGAAAAAAGCCGGAGCATCTGATGACAGCGGATACGGTTTGTATAGAAATTGGACGCGACAAAATACCTGGATTCCCAGATAGGTTCGCTGAATCGCAGATTGTTCAATGCGCCTCCCAGGTGGTCACGGAGATCGACCTTATGGGAACAAACCCCTCCGGGCTTCAGAATTCTATGGCATTCCCGCATCATTTCCAAAAACTCTTTCTTCCTGATATGCTCCAGCACGGCCTGGGAAAAGATGAGATCGACCGATGCCTTTTCTATCTGCGCCAGGCTTTTCAATCCCTCCGTCATATAAAGGGCGCCGCACCGCGCGAGAAGCTCTTTTGTTGTCCGGCAATCCGAAAGTTCAGGGAGATACCTGCCGGGCCTTTTCTCTTTGAGCATGCGCACCAGATCGAGGTAAGGGCCGAGGTCGTGGCGCGCAAAATCACCTCTGTCGACAAGGATGGCCCTTGCGCCCTTTGCCGCAGCAATGACCGCTGATGCGATGCTGTCACCCGGACCCAGTTCCAATACGGTCTTGTTGAGCAGCCCATCGGCCATTCCCGCCCTCTCAACATGGCCGTTAAAAACACTCACCGCATATTCGCCGGCGTCCATCCGGCCATGTCGAAACAGCCCAAGGCGCTGCCAGGCATCATATCCGAGGGGAAGCCGGGACAGGATCAGCTTGGCGCCCATTTTTCCCCACCAGGGGATCTTCACGGCCACCGCCTTCCTCTCTCAATGGGCCTGTTCGGCAAGCCACGACTGAAACATCAGCACATCCCAGAGATGGGCCTGCCAATTGCGCCTGCCGGCAAGATGCTCGCTCCATTTCTTTCGTATCGGTCCATGGTTCAGATATCCTTCCCTTTTCAACCGGTTTTCATCCAGCAGATCTTCCGCCCATTCTCTCAGCGGGCCCCGCAGCCATGAATTGAGCGGCACCCCGAAACCCATTTTCGGCCGATCAATGCACTGCTGCGGTATAAACCTTTTTAACACCTCTCTTACTATCCACTTTCCCGCGCCCTTTCGGACCTTGTAATGAAGAGGCATTCGCCAGGCCAGCTCTGCTATACGGTAGTCCAAAAACGGCGCCCTCGTCTCAAGGCTCACCGCCATGGCTGCCCGGTCCACTTTGACCAGGCAATCGTTGGGCAAATATGTCAGGGCGTCCAGCATCATCATCTGCTCCATAAATGTCGGAAACCCGCTCAACATTGTCCATGCTTCTTTAAGCGGCGTAGAAACATCGCTTGCGCCCAGCACTACCGTACCCGGATTCCAATGGGACATGAAGCCGTTTATATAAAAACTGCCGCTGTCAGAAGACCCGAGCATGAGCGCCCCTTTGTGCAGCCTATCGCCTGCCATATTGGTATACCTGGACCTTGGGAGGAGCGGCGATACAAGAGGCGATAAATTGTTCCATGCTTCTACCGGAACGGCCCGAACAAGCATACCCGCCCACTGCCGGAGAGGTTTTGGAATAGCGGAGACCTTTTGCCAGAGCCTGCCTGAAATAAAATAGCGCTCATAGCCGCCGAACATCTCATCGCCCCCGTCGCCCGAGAGGGCAACGGTTACGTTCTTTCTCACCATCTGCGACAGAAGGAAGGTCGGGATCTGGGAAGAATCGGAGAAAGGCTCGGCGTAGATCGACGGCAATTTAGGGATCACCGCCAATGCGTCGCTGTCAGTCACATACAGCTCTTCGTGTTCAGTTCCAAGGTGTCGCGCTACTGCCTTTGCAAACGGCGCCTCATCGAAACCATGCTCATGAAAACCTATGGTGAAGGTCTTTACCGGAAGCGTCGACTGCGCCTGCATAAGCGCCACAATCAGAGAGGAATCCACGCCCCCTGAAAGAAAGGCTCCCAGCGGAACATCGGCTATCATCTGGCCTTTGACTGACTTCATGAGGGCCTTTTGCAGTGCGTCCGCCGCATCGGCATCGCTTCCGAACTCTAAAGGCTGCGCTTCGCCTTTTTTTACAGAATCCAGAAGCCGCCAATATGCCTTCTGTCCGGGAAGCCTGAAGCGGCGCGCGTCATCGTATGAAAGGGCCAGCAGGTTGCCCGGGCGCAATTTGTATATCTTTTCGTAGATGCTGTAAGGGTCGGGCACCGCATTATGGCGCATGAACAGCGCCAGCGCCTCCCGGTTTATGGGATTCTTGAAATCCGGCAGCGCGCGCATCGCTTGCAGCTCCGAGGCAAAGGCAAACCTTTCTCCTGCCCAACCGTAGTACAGAGGTTTTTCGCCGATGCGGTCACGGGCAAGGATCAGTATTTTTTCGGTTTTGTCCCACACGGCGAGGGCAAACATGCCGACGGCTCTTTCCAGGGCACGCTCAACACCCCAGGCCTCAAACCCTGCAAGCAATGTCTCCGCATCCGAGCGCCCCCGAAAGACCTGCCCGGCAAGCTCATTGCGCAGATCGAGATGGTTGTATATCTCGCCGTTGAAAACCATTACAAAACGTCCCGAAGGCGAAGACATCGGCTGATTGCCGGCAGGGGAAAGGTCAAGGATTGAGAGGCGTCGGTGGGCTAAGCAGACACCCGATTCAGCGTCATGCCAGGACCCGCCGACGTCAGGCCCGCGATGCTTAAGGGCGCCTGCCATGCGGGATGCCATGTCCTCCGGGCTGCCCTCGCTCTTAGCATAAAAGAAACCCGCTATCCCACACATCTATTTTGCCCGACAAGAGATTGGTAGATCCGTTCGTATTGAGACGCAACCCCGTTGATGCTGTAATTTTTTATAATATGCTCGCGTGCCATCCCGCCAAGCCTTCTCCTGCCCTCATGGCCCATTTCAACCATTTCCTGCCACCCGGCCGCCAGCGCTTCAGGGTTTCCCGGCGGCACGACCTTTCCTGTGCTGCCGATAATATAGCGCGAATCGCCGACATCAGTGGCCACGCAGGGCACCCCGCAGCTCATTGCCTCTCCCAGGACATTCGGAAACGCCTCCCCCCGCGAGGACGAAGAAGCGATATCCAGCGCCGGGACAAGCGTGGCCATATCTTTTCGATTCCCGAGGAGAAACACCGCGTCCTGCAGGCTTGATTGTGCAATAATCTGCATCAGCTCCATGTTTGAAGGCTCCACCTTCGCACCTGCCATGACAAAACGGGTCTGCGGGCGGCGCTTATGAAGCAGGGCAGCCGCCTGAAGAAAATTTGCATGGTCTTTGATCGGGTGGTAGCGGGCGATCAAACCTATGATCAGGGCGTCAGGGGGCAGATGAAGCTCCTGCCGTATCTTTTGCCTCGCCTGTTCGGAAGGGGCAAAGAGATCTGTATCGAATCCGTTCGCGATGACGCGCCTTTTGTCCTGGCAATAACCGTATGCTTCATGGCGGTCCGCATTATTGTGCGAATTATAGATAATACATTCCGGCGTCTTTGACAGCATCGCGCCGATGCGTATTGCCGCCCTCGTCCATGAGCTGTCCTTGCTTATATCGTCAAGGGAATGGCGGATATTCCAAACCACTGCGCGGCCCCTGCCGGCAAGAGTCGCAGCGAGGTTGCCGTGATACATCCAGCCCTGTATGACATGGGGATCGATCTCTTTTATAAGGCCCCTTAAACGGAAATATGCCGCGACCGATAGGCCTCTCCGGGGCATGTTCAGGGCGGTTACCGGCACATCCAACGCCTCGATGCTGCTCCCCATCTCTCCTTTATCGCTCAAAGAAACGACCGCAGGCGCAAGCCTCTCTCTGTCTGCGAACTGCGAAAGCTTATAAAGCATCATCTCGGCGCCGCCGGTAAGAAGGCCGGTGATTACATGGAGAACCTTGATTGTCATTCTGAGGTCATGGAGCCGTTGACTCAAAGGGCTGCAACGCGCATGATCTGCTCTTCATATTGTTTGACGATCCTCTCGACGCTGTAAGAATCAACAGCTTTTTCGTCCACACGTTGAGGACAGCGGTTTATCCATCGCTTTATTGCTTCTGCCAGTGCAGGAACGGTAATCTCTTCCGCCAATTCGCACGATGGCAGCCCTTCCAGGATCTCCCGAACCCCTCCCGGCGCAGGGGTGGCAATTACAGGCGTGCCGCACGCAAGGGCTTCAAGGACCACGTTGGGAAACCCTTCAAAACGGGAGCTTAAAACCAGCGCGTCCGCTTTCGCAAAAAAAGGGTAAGGGTTCTGCTGAAAGCCGGCGAAGCATACCTGCCCCGCCACGCCGCGGGCATATGCAAGCGCTTCCAGCTCCTGTCTCAACGCCCCTTCCCCGATAATGGTCAGATGCATGCGGGGATCGTCGCATAATGCCAGCGCTTCGATCAAAAGGTCAAACCCTTTTTCCCGGCTCAGGCGGCCCGCTGCGAGCAGCCTGATGCGCCTGTCCTGGTTCGCTCCGCCAGCATGCTGCGGATTTCCATTCGCCGGTTCAATTTTTGCCAGGCGGCGTATCCGCGTAATGTCTACAGGGTTGTTGATTACCACTGCCTTGCCTGAAGGGTATCCAAATTGATCAACAAGGTCTACCAACATGTACATAGATTGGCAGATCAGCATATCGAATGCGGGATAAAACCTACGATAGGCCCATCTCCACAGCCAGGGCCAGCGCAGGCAGTCTATGTTCCGGCTCGCTATGGTTGATTCCCGGGCGATAAAACGAACCCCCTTCGGCAACACAAAGCGCATTAATGCCAGGGCAATGTTGAGATGGCTGAGGGTAGAGAATACGACGTCGGGGCGCCTCTGTCTGATGAGCCTGATTATTTCTGGCAATGCCCGTGCAACTCTTGTACATTTTAAGTCAATGAATTCTACGTCTGGAGGAACATCAGGGCGGAAAACCGCCTGCCGGGTATCAACCACGGCAAGCGTGAGCATGAACTGGCTGCGGTCAAAATGCTGCAGCAGGGTTGTGATGACCCTCTCCGAACCGCCTCCTGCCAACCTCGGGATGAGAAACAGCACCCGCAATGGCTTTATTCTATCCCCCAGACCGTGTGGTAGGGAATGTATGGAGAGGCGCTGTGCACGGGATCAAAGACGCCTCCGCTTTCTGCGTACAACCCCGACAGCACGCCGTATACGTTGAGCATCCCGAGAGCCACAATGATCGCGCCCGAGACGTGGCGCCTCCAACCTGTTGCTGCGTCCCTGGTAAGAACCAGCATCAGCATCGGGAGAACATAGCTTTCCAGACGGCCCATTATAGGATAATCGACGGCAAGATATTTGAGCGCCGCCAGCGACAGGGCGAAAAAGATGAAATCCGGAACGCCCTGCTTCAATAATGTCAGGCCGAGCCCGAGGTACAGAATTATCTGCAGCAACAACCCGATTCCGAAATCGCGCTCCATCACGAAGTCTCCCTGCAGGTACATGCCGTATTTGACGACAACGTTTTCAAACACACTCATTGCGCCATAAACTGCCGCCGCGCCCACAAGAAGGACCGTCGCCCCGGCGATGTATCGTTTTTCCTTGCACTCTTTGTACAGCAACACATAAAAAACGATCAGGGCTGCAACATAATGAAAGAGAACCGACAAAAAGAGGACGAAATAGAACCTGAACCCTCCCTCTTTAATCCACAACAGCGCCACGAGGATCAGGAGCAAAGAGGTTGATGCACGAAGGATATTAAAATGGAAGCTTAAATAGAACGTTGCCGTATAGAAGAACAGAAAGAGATGGGGGCGCTCTATCCTTCTTATTATAAAAAGGACCAGGAGGGTCTGCAGAACCCCGATAAATGAGATATATGCGAAGGAGTCGCCGCCGGCAAAAGATATCAGCTTCCCTATCAAAACAAACCCCGGCTCGATGCCCAATGCTACCGCGCCGAACCCTTCCGTGCTCTTGATCAGTTCAAAATGGAGGTGGTAGGAATATGTATCTGTGCCTACGTAACCTCGCAGCGAGGCGACGGCGCCCAATACGACCGTCACGAATGCACAGGAAAAGAGGCCCAACCTTTTCCCGGCGTACTGAGAAAGAAATATCAGGGCCATGCTCGACAAAAGGAGCAGGAGGTAAAAGATCATCCTTTGCCGCCCGGGTATGGATACTTCATCAGACGGCGGCCGGCTTTCACGGCTTCCCTCCCCGGCCGGAGCCCTGCTTGATCGATGAACCCCAGTCCAACAAGTCCTTCAGGACCTTTTTAGGGTGGTAATCCCGGACGGCCCGCTGAAAACCGCGTTGGGCGATAGCAATGGCCTTCTCCGGATGTTCGAGATAATAGATGCACTTCCCCGCGGCCTCGTCAATGCTTCGATAATATACCGCCTCTCTATCGGGTTCAAAGATCGCTTCGTGGGCATTGCATCCCGCTTCATCGCACAGCAGCATAGCGCCGTGCATGGGGACTTCGTACATACGCATGTTCCCGGTTTCCTCGCAGTCTCCGAGGTGCATGTTGAATCCGATCAGCGAAGACAGGTAGACGTTTCTTTTCTGTTCTTCGGTGACCGGCCTCACCCATTTTGGAAAAAACCTCCGACCCTTCAGGGGGGCAACAAAACCGGCGAGCCCGCCCAGCGGCCACCCCTGGCCATAGACATTCAGCCTTCCGCCGACTGCCTTGTTGAACAGGGCCAGCTTATCCACTTTATCGCCGTAGCACTTTCCGATGTAGACGGCATGCGCGGCCCTTTTTGACCAGCTCGCTTCGACCGCGCTTACGTGGTCAGACGTCGGGTCGGTATAAGACAGGGGAAACCAGTGGGAGTTTTTCATTCCAAACCCTTCAAGCGCTTCCCGGAAAGGCATCGTACGGCTGTAGCTGGGGCTGCAGTAATAGGCTCCATGATATGCCCACAGCACAGGCAGCGTCTGTGAGTAGGTCTTTTGCGGATCGTCAAAACAGCCGAGGATCCTGACCATTCCATCAGTATTTGATGCAAGCCATTCAGGGGGAAAAGGGTTTTGATGGGCCGCAATTCCTTCTATATTATCTTCACCGATAACCTTCAGGCAGTCGTCAAGCATGGCCGCCATGCAAGGGTCCGACCTGCGGTAAAGATCCACAATGCGCTCTGCGGTAAGGTATCCCCGGTATTCCTTGCCGGTCAGGTAATGTCTGGGATTAAAATACACGACCTCATGATCGCCGACTCTTTCTTTGACCTTGTGGCCCGCCCAGACATCAACCAGTAAAAATTTCATGCCTTGTCCCGGCGCTACGCTCCTTCGCCCGACTGCTCCCGGTGAATTCCAAGGACGTTTATTGATCTGGTCATCTGCGGGTCGTTTTCAGGCAGCAGGCCCCTTATTTCCTCTATGGACCGGAATTGCTGCCTGCCGTCGAGCGACCGGAAGCGCCAGCCCTGTTCCCATAGCCAGCGCACCGGGTTCCGCTCATCTTTCTCAAAATGAGGACTAACCACCTCCATGACAAATACGGGGCGGTCACGAAGAATCGTATCCGAACCGCCGGCGATGACTTCGTATTCGTTGCCGTCCACATCCATCTTAATTACTTTAATGGGGTTATTTGTACCGTAAACCTCCATCCATCGGTCCAGCCTGATGAAGTCGACACGGCAGGGCTCATCTTTCCTGCCCCCGTCTGTGCGCCAACTCGAACGAAAGTTTATTTCCTGATTGACCGCATTGTGGTCCGACAACGCCACCCGAAAGGCAGCGACGTGCAGCTCAGGGTTTAACGCGATATTTTCGGCCAGCTTTCTATGGGCATAGCTTGACGGCTCAAAGGCATACACCATGCCTGCCGGGGACACCAGCTTCGCCATGGGCAACGCATGGGCCCCTATATTTGCACCGATATCGAGCACGGCCATCCCGGGCTTGCAGTATCTCGCGAGACACCGCCGGACGGCCAGCTCATATATCCCAAGGCTGACCGAAACATCTATGACCTCATCGAGGTCAAGGGAGTAGTTTATGCCGTCAACGGTCTTGAGGACCCTTTTCCCTCGCACAAAAGGATAGTAGCGGCGCAGGATCCAGCCCCTCATACTTGATGACGGCGCTATTCTCCCTATAAA
This sequence comes from Deltaproteobacteria bacterium UBA5758, assembly GCA_002418945.1. GTDB lineage: Bacteria > Desulfobacterota > Syntrophorhabdia > Syntrophorhabdales > Syntrophorhabdaceae > UBA5609. Next base: position 11,051 of record DIFC01000033.1, read on the forward strand.
TTTACCCGTGCGGATAATAATTTCGTTCATATACTCATCTTTTAAAACTGAAAAAGAGGAATTGCCCGCTTAAGGCCGGAAGATATCTTCATCCTCAAAAGCAAGATAAACCTTACCATCGCCGGCGAGACGGCACCGACGACCCTGAACAGGGCGTGCCTGTACCTGATATATTTCAGATGTTCCAAGGGAAATAGGATCATCTTCTTATAGGATTCGTAATCCCTTGACACAAGGTCATTCATCGCCTGCGCGCACCTTCGCTTGTACCTTGCCCGCTCAACTAAACGCCTGTCGACGCCCAGCTCGATTGCCCTGTCATAGGCCCGGTCCAGTGAGTCCATTATTGCATCTTTATACTTTCCCAATTTCGAGGTGCCCATCTCATGGTGCCTGTAGACGCCGTAATAGCGGTCGTCGAGATAGATACCGCCGGACCTGCTGTGCTCTATGTGCAGCAGCAGATCGATGCACACATCGTTATGTTGCGGATTCGATATGACGGCGGCGCGGTACATCTTGCTGCTGTGGGCAAAATAGCTTCCGAACTCAACCAGCGTCGCGGTATTGCCGACCCTCGGCAGATGAGAAGTTCTGTAAACGTCCTGAGCTTCGTCGCCTTCTACCTTGACGAAGTGGCATGCTACGGCTATATTCGGGTTTGTATCGAGGATCTCCACCTGCCGCCTCAGCTTTCCGGGAAGGCAATAATCGTCCCCATCCACATGGGCGATGTATTCGCCCAGCGCGGCGCCGTGCACATCGAAATAGTTCTTTGTTCCGCCCATATTCTTTTCTTGAAATATTGTCCTGACCATTGCCGGGTATTTGTCTGCAAACTCCTCTATGATCGCACGGGTGCCGTCGGTGGAGCAGTCGTCGCCGACCACCACCTCAAAATCGAAGTCCGCCTCCTGGTCCACGATGCTCTGCAGGCACTGGCGAATATATCTTTCGTGGTTGTAGGCGGTAACGCACACAGATACTTTCGGTCTTTTTTCAACGCCATGATTGTTCATGCTTATCCGGAAAGGCACATTCGCAGCCTGGCGCTTACCTTTCCCCGTATCCACGGAGAGCCCGCTGCAGAAATAATGAGGAGGGCAAGGCTCACCGCGCAGAGAACCAGCGCGACCTGCAGGCGCCCCTGCGGCCATTTCACCAGGCCATTCGTTATTGCCGCCCCGCAAGCGGTCAGGCAAATGATCCCGCTGAGGTCCCGCAGCCACTGAAGGTGCAGGCCTCTGACAAACCGCTGATGAACGACTGGCAGCCAGATAACAAAAGGCAGCAAGTTGCTGATCAGCCAAGCGAAGCCGGCCCCGATCATACCATATTCCCATGTCGTCCAGAGCAGCATCGGAATAAAGAGCGCCACGAACAGCGCATTCCCGACCAGGTGCAGCTTCAAGTCCCCTTTTGCAAACTGCAGGTAGTACGGGAAGGCCGCCAGGGCTAGGATGCCGTTCCCTGCCGCATACAGCGTAAGCACCGGGGAGGCCTTTCTGGCAATCTCCATGTCGCCCGTCCACGTCCACAATACCTTCTCCGCAAAGAAGGCAAGCACAAGCGCTGCCGGGATCGCGATCACGCCTACAAGCTGGGTTGCGCTGCGATAGAGGCTGATCAGCCCGGCTTCATTGCCTTCGGCATTCAATTTCGTCAGGCGCGGGAGAAGCGCCCCGCTCACGGGCCCGCTTATGACCATTACGCCGCTCGCCAAGACCACCGCAAGGGTGAAGTAAGCGTAGTCTGTCAGCAGCAAAAGCTTTGACAGCACCAGCTTGTCGGTTTGCGTCACCAGCACCCATACGGAGCCGGTAAAGGCTATGGTCAACGAAAATTTAAGCACGCGGCGCAGCGGCTGCCATTGCCACCCCAACCTGCCGCCGGACTCAGCCCTGGGCAGCAGACGATAGGTTTGAGCCGCCAGCGCTGCCACCTCTATCAGCGCGATCACCAACTGGTAGCTAAAGTACCCTGTAGGGCTTGTGCTGACGTACATAAAAAAGGGGATCACACACACAAAGCGAAGGGTTGCCACGGCGACATTAAAGCTGCCGAGCCATACCAGCCTCTCGAAACCGTTGATGGTGCCGCGGTACAGGGCACAGATCCAGCGAAGCGCAACGATTGCAGCCATCAGCATGATCGCATGCTTCACTTCCGCAAGCGGCAGATGCTGAACCTTTAGCCACTTACCGGCAATGATCCCCGCGCCGGCCATCATTGCCCCGGCGCCCAGCATGGCCACGCCGACGAATATGTATTCCAGCGTTCGCAGCAAACGGCACAGGGTCAGGGCATCTGTCGTCCCGCCCCGATAACAAGCCGTCTCCCGCGCCATGGTCGGCGTAAACCCCATATCCAGCAGCATGAACCACGCCTGCAGCATGGCATAGAAGCCGATCAGGCCATAGGCTTCCGCGCCCATGTAGCGGATATACAGGGGTACCATGACAATGCCGATAACCACAACATAGAACTGGCTTATGTAGTTCGCAATAACATTACGCTTTATCGACATTGCCTCAATATTTTCGGTCTTTTAGCTCAAGAAGTACGCACGCCGAAAGCTCGGGATAATCTACCGCCACTTCGCACATGGCATTGATTATCGACTCCGGTATCTCCAGCTTTATCATTTGTTCGGTCGACATGCATTTGAGAAAGATGCCTTCGCACCTTTCTATCGCTAAACCGCATTTCCGGACCAATTCAACTATGCTTTCATACGTAAAGGTTCTTTTGTGCCCACATTTTATGTCGAAGGGGCTCATCTCATCCAGGCTTTTAATGTAGCCCGCCCTGAGGCCGAAACGTCTATTCAGGGCAGACCCGTTGGGCACAACAACTATCATGGACCCCTTTTCTGCAAGATAGGCCTTGTATTTATTCAATATCCCTTCGGGGTCATCCACATGCTCAAGCACGTAGCCCATCAGTATGACGTCAAATTTATCATTGGTAGAGAAGTCCTCGAAATAGCCTTTCTCAATATGGACGTTGGGATCGTTAAAAAGGTCAAAATACCTTTTTATCATGGCCTCCGATCCCTCAATGACCGCGTAGCGTTTGAAGAGCTTGCTGAAGGTGCTTGTTGTATAGCCGTGCCCAATGCCCAGCTCGAGGCAGCTCTCACCTTTTAATATCTCCCTGAGCCTCCTGACGTACCAATGCATCCAGATCTTCATATCGTAGCTGAAGATCTGGTCATCGCCGTATCCCTCATGGTACAGATCAAGGTCTTCTTTTCCTGCCATGTTTATCATTCCCAATAATTCATCTTCCTGGCGAGCTCAAAATATTCTTCCCGTAAGATGCCGACCATGATCCTGTCCCAGTACCTGTTTTTGCGGTAATACCAGTTTCTTTGCCTTCCTTCTTCCTTCCAGCCAAGCTTTTTGCAATAAAGACCTGTCGAGGGAGTATTATATTCGATCATTGATCCGTCCAGCCGCTCAAGATGCAGCTCTTCGAATGCGTACCTCATGGTTGCCATGACCGTATCGATACCATAGCCCTTCCCTCTTGCATCGCCGCTGCCGAGCATCATGCCATGAAAAGCGTGATTGTTCTTCCAGTCTATCTCGACGATATTCGAGGTGCCTATTATTCCGGCCCCCGGAACTTCAATGGCAAGATGCTGGTTCAAATGGTCATTTTTGAGGCCCTCGAACCATTTCTTTTGAAAATCCATTGAGCCTGGAAAATGCCAGCCGCCGAGCATGTACCAGATGTCAGGGTCATTTGCCCACCTGTGCAGATGCGGCAGGTCATTCTCTTCGATCGCCCTTAATACTACCTTTCTGCCCCTTATATTCATGGCCTCACCTTTCTATCGAGAGTATTATATGGCGCATATCCTTGCCTCCGTATCGGTGATCGATTGGCAAGGGCACCAGGTTTCTCGTCAAATACGCTTCACAGGAACCCTCGGCCGCTCTTTTCATTACCTCTTTCCAGTAGGTAGGAACGAATATCCTTTTTCCGATCAATTCACTTTTTATTTTGTAGCCATCCGGGCATAGAAGCGGGTACGCAAGGGGCGAGCTCAGCCCCGCGGCTTTGATCTTCAATTCATTGCGATGTTTCAGCCTTTCATGGAGGATGAAAAAATTTTCGCGCCTTTGCGCCCTCGCCTTTTTATAATCAATATTGCACAGCAGCGCATGGGTCAGCTTCGACATCGTCTTCATGGGCCGGCCTGTCAACGAATCGTCATTTTTAACAAACGCCCTGTAGCCGTCTTCAGCGGATTTATCGATTCGCAAAACCAGGTGGTCCATCCTTTTGTACGAGAGGTCCTGCTCGATCCCGCAATCCAGCCTCGCATCGGTATATAAATAGGCGCCGTCAGGGACACCGAAAAACTTCCGTGCAGAATAGAATGCGTCGACCCCTTTCACGGGCCTGTCGAAAAATGCCTGCGTGTTGTCGATGATCAGGTTTTGAAAGCGTGCGAGAAGCGCTTTTACGGCGCCACCTTTTATCCCGAAGTAGTTAACATATAAGAGGGCCTCATCCTTTTTCAGCCCCTTATCGAAGATCGGGGTCAGGCTTTTGTCGATGGCATATAATTCGTATCTCAAATTCAATCTGCTTATCGGCTCGATCACCGTGTCGCAAATGTAGCAAGGGAGGTACACCTTTTTATACCCCCTTGCCCTCAGTATATATTCCAGGCAATTCCTTCCTGTATTCAGGCAAAGGGCGTTGGTGTGAAATTCCCTTCCTCTGTTCAGCTCAAGCTCGAAATATCCCCCGATAGCCTTTTTCATATCAATTCGTATTGATCCAGCATCTCCCGCACCGCTTCGACCGGGTTGAACATCATGACGTCGACGATAGAAAGCCATTCCACGAATTCGTTGTTGAACTGCCGGTATGAAATGGGCTTCGACCTGATAAATTCAAGGTTGATCCCTCCGTCAAGGAAGGTTTCTTTCGAATACAGCTTCTCTCCGCCGATAGAATTGACGTAATGCGTTGCGCCCAGTATCTTGCAAATGTTGATCACCTTTTTATCCGCTTTGAGATCATTGTTCTTTTCTATTTTAGAGGATAGTATGATTTCAGCCCCGATATTGAGATGACTTGAGATCGCCTTAATGCTGTCCGCAATAAAATATGCAAGGTTCTTCTCGCTGCTGCCGAATATACCCTCCAATAAGCCTATAGCGTCATTATAGAACGGCGCCTTCGCATATGCCTGAGAAATGGTTTTGAACAATCTTTCTTTATTGCCGCCGATCTCGATCCCGTTGATCAATTTGAAGGAGCTCGCCCCTTTCAGATTCAACGTGAACATGTACGAAGCGCCGTTGAGCAAAATACGGTTTCTGTTTATCCACCCCTGCTTTATGTAATTCACATCGTCATAGACGACGAACACATCGGCCGCGTTGATCAACTGGAAATACCCTATGTACGGGAGAAAATACGGCTGCATAATCGCAGCTTTCATCACCGCGCGCCTTTGATGACCGATACTATTTTTGCGATCGATTCGTTTTCCAGGGTAGGATATATGGGCAGGCACAGCACCTGATCCGCCACCTTCTTCGCTACCGGGATGTTGGACGGCGCAGCCGACGGCAGGCCGCGGTACATGGGGAATTCGCTGATCAACGGATAAAAATAGCGCCGCGCATAGATTCCATGCCTGCGAAGCCCCCCATAGAGCTCGTCCCGCGATAACGGATATTCTTTCTTGACCAATACCGGGAAGTAAGCGTAGTTGTACTGTGAATCTGCGGGCAAAGGCAATGAACGAATGCCCTGTACAGATGAAAGTCCTTCCCTGTATTGATTGTCTATTTCCCGGCGCCTGCTTATCGCCTTGTCGATGTGCTGAAGCTGCAAAAGGCCTAAAGCGGCCTGGAACTCATTCATCTTTGCGTTGATCCCGGGCGCGACAACCGTCACCTCATCGTGAAAGCCGAAATTCTTTAGATCATCGGCGCGCTTCTTCGTTCTATGGTCAGGGCAGACTATGGCGCCCCCTTCAAAGGTAGTAAATACCTTTGTTGCATGAAAGCTCAGCGCCGACAGATCTCCATGCTTCAGGATGCTCTCACCCTTATAGCGGACCCCAAAGGCATGCGCGGCATCATAAATGACCTTCAGTCCATAGGTGTCGGCGATCTTCTGTATCTCTTCAACGTCACATGGCTTTCCGTACACATGGACCGGCAGGATCGCTGTGGTTTGAGTCGTGATCGCAGCCTCTATCTTCTTCGGGTCAAGGTTGAACGTTTCCGGAACGATATCTACGAAAACCGGCTTGATGCCGTTCCACAGGAGGGAGTGGGCAGTGGCGACAAAAGAATAGGGCGTGGTGATAACCTCGCCGGTAATGCGCAGCGCCTGAAGCGCAGTGACAAGGGCAAGGGTTCCATTGGCAAACAATGCTAAGTGTTCTACGCCAAGGTAGTCTGCCATCCGTTTTTCCAGCTCTTCATGAAAGGGGCCGCTGTTGGTAAGCCACCTGCTCTCCCAGATCTGCTCCAGATAGGGCATAAAGTCCGAAAGCGGCGGGAGATAAGGGCTGGTAACATAGATATTCTTATCTTTTTCTTTTACATTGCTCATGCTATTCTCCCCGCTGCAACGCTAAGGCGTGAAGCTTTCCACTGTCCTCTTCAATCCCTCCGCAAAACTGATCAAGGGATTGTACCCGATGATGTCTCTTGCTTTATCTATAGAAGCGAAGGAATGCCTTATGTCTCCCGGCCTTGCCGGTGCGTAAACAGGCTCGATGTCCTTTTTTAGAATATCCTTGATCTCCCTGAAGAGGCCGTTCAGCGTCGTTTGCTCGTGGCAGGCACAATTCAGAACCAGGCCCGGCTCGCATTGGGCATTGGCAGCAAGCAGATTTGCCTCCACTACGTTCGCCACGTAGGTAAAATCCCTGCTTTGTCCACCATCTCCGTAGATCGTTGGCCTTTCGCCTCTCATCATTGCCTTAATAAACTTCGGAATAACGGCGGAGTATTGCGAATCTGGATCCTGCCGAGGGCCGAACACGTTGAAATAACGCAAGGACACCGTGTGCAGCCCGTAGACTCTTGAAAATACCTGGCAGTACTTCTCTCCCGCCAGCTTTGACACCGCGTAGGGCGAAAGAGGGTCCGGGACCATATCCTCATGCTTTGGAAGGGCCGGGTTATCACCGTATACCGATGAAGATGAGGCATAGATGAAGCGCTTTACCTTGCAGTCGGCTGCTGCCTTTAGCATATTGAGGGTGCCACTGATATTTATCTCGTTCGTAGTTATCGGATCTTGAATGGAACGCGGTATAGACGGCAACGCCGCCTGGTGCAAGACAATATCCACCCCGTCGACAGCCTTACGAACAGCTTCAAGGTCTCTGATATCGCCCTCGATGATCTCGATGGCAGAAGAAGGGTAGCCGGAGACAAGCTGTAGGTTCTCTTTCCTGCCCGTAGAAAAGTTATCCAGCACCCTGACCGTCTCGCCGCGCTTCAGCAATTCCTCGACGATATTTGAACCTATAAACCCGGCGCCACCGGTAACTAAGTATCGAAAACCGTTCAATACAAATTCCTTTCATGAGTAAAAAAATACATTACAGTTTCTTCAGTGTATTTCGCAGGTTCCATTTCATCTGAACCATTGAGTGCAGTTTGGCGCCTGAATATACAGCATTATCGGCGATCTTCCTCAATTGATACCCATAATACCTTGCCCGCTCCGGCATAACAAAACCCATCAACTTAAAGGCTGATTCAGGAACACATAAGGGCACCTGCACAACGGGCTTGCTGTGCTGTGAAAATACATCCTTAAAGGACGATATTATATCGTTTATTGGATAATCTTCCATGTCCTTTACGATAAATGTCTCATTAAAATAATTGCTGTTATTGATCGAATCTACAACAACATCAACAACATTGTTCACAGACGCAAGAGACATACGCTGTTCCCCTGCTCCGACCTTATAAAAGGCCGTTCCCCCGGGAAGATATATCCTCTTGTTTATGTTTAATAAAAAAAGATCCCCGTAAACGGGGGTCAAACGGAAGATCGTATAGGGTATTTTATGCCTCTCCGAGAATTTCCTCACCGCGTTCTCGGCGGCAAGTTTGCTCTCCCCATAGAAATCTTCCGGGGCAGCCCGGGAGTTTTCATCGGGCACAACTCCATTTGACAGATCCCCATAAACCGATACTGTGCTGATAAAGATGATCTGCTTCAATCGACTTTTATCAAGAAAATCAAGTACATTCTCTGTCCCCTCACAATTTACCCTGAAATAATTTTTCCTCGACAGGTCTGACGATCTCTTATGCACTAG
>DIFC01000071.1:0-760 GCA_002418945.1 Deltaproteobacteria bacterium UBA5758
GCACCGCAATGGTCGGGATCAGGGTAGCCCGGATGTTCCCCATGAAAAGCCACATTATGAGGAAAACGAGCAGGATGGCCTCTAAAAGCGTCTTGACCACCTCCCAGATGGCCACTTTAACAAAGGGCGTTGTATCATAGGGGTAGACCACCTTCATCCCGTGGGGGAAGTACCGGCTCATCTCTGCTAATTTTGCCTTTACCGCGTCTGCCGTGTCCAGGGCATTGGCGCCGGAAGCCATGCGTATACCAAGGCCCGCAGAGGGCTTGTTGTTGTAAAAGGCCTCGATGTCGTAGGCGTCGGTCCCCAGTTCCACTCTTCCCACATCTTTGACGCGGACGACGGAGCCGTTAAGTTCGATGCGGAGGGGAATTGCGGCAAATTCCTCAGGTGTTTTAAGCATGCTCTGAACAATAATGGAGGCGTTCAGGCGCTGGCCCTTCACTGCCGGCGCCCCACCGAACTGTCCTGCCGAGACCTCTACGTTGTAAGACTTGAGTGCGTTGACAACATCCCCGATGGTCAAATGGTAATCGACCAGGCTGTCAGGGTTCAGCCAGATGCGCATGGCATACTGGGACCCGAAGTTTTCCACTTCTCCTACGCCCTGCACACGCGCCAACACCTTCTCCAGGTTGGATTGGGCGTAGTCCCTCAGATCGTTGCCGTCCATACTTCCGTCTTCTGAAATAAGGTTCACGATCATCAGCCAGTTCCTGGTAGCTTTGCCGACGGTCACGCCCTTTCGCTGGACAACCTC
>DIFC01000071.1:798-54858 GCA_002418945.1 Deltaproteobacteria bacterium UBA5758
TCGGTGCCCGGGGCAAAGGTCAGCTCGATGCGGGAGCCTCCCGACGAATCGCTCGTAGCAGACAGGTAAAGCATTTTATCGAGGCCCGTCATCTTCTGTTCGATGATCTGGGTCACGCTGTTTTCCACAGTCTCAGCCGAAGCCCCCGGATAATCGGTTCGGATGTAGATCGATGGAGGTGCGATGGGGGGATATTGGGATACGGGAAGATTGTAGACTGCAAGGGTGCCAACCAGCATGATGACGATGGCAATGACCCATGCGAATACAGGGCGCTCGAGAAAGAAATTCGACAGCATCAGGCTCCTCCGTTCAATTCGCTTTTGCCGGCGGCTGGACCGTCTTTGCAGAAGGTTTAGCCGTCTGTCCGCCATCAAAAGGGACGGCCTTTACGGAAGCGCCTGGGCGCACCCTTTGGACCCCCTCGACGATCACCCGGTCGCCCGGCGCAAGGCCTGATGTGACGAACCATTTGTCGCCGATGGCACGCTCCACTATGGTTATCATCCTCTGCTGAACCTTGTTCTCGGCATCCACAATGAGGACAACTGGATTCCCCTTGGGGTCGCGGGAGACACCCTGATGTGGGACAAGGATCGCGTTGTCAGCTATCCCTTCCTGAACGACCGCCCGTGCATACATGCCGGGCAGAAGGGTATGCTTCTTGTTCGGAAATACCATCCGGAGGATGAACGACCCGGTGCTGGAATCAACAGTGACATCAGAAAATTTGAGCCTTCCTTCCTCGGGATAGACCGTACCGTCCTCGAGGAGCAACTTCACCTTTGTCTGCTCGGGGCCGTCCCGTTTGATCCTGCCTGCCGCAATATTATGTCTGAGACGAAGCAGGCTGGCGCTTGTCTGCGTAGCATCAACATATATGGGATCGATCTGCTGGATCACGGCAAGCGGGGCCGGCTGGTGCGCGGTTACAAGGGCGCCCACGGTAACGTGGGATCTGCCTATGCGTCCCGTAATGGGAGCTTTGATGCTGCAGTAGGCCAGGTTGATGCGCGCCGCTTCCACAGCAGCCTTCCCGGTTTCGACCTCGGCCTCGAGCTGTTTTAACGTTGCCGTTATATCGTCATATTCCTGCTGGCTCACCGCCTTGACCGATACAAGTTCTTTATAGCGCTCTGCCCTTAACTGTATGGGCGGGACGTTTGCTTCGGCCCTGGCGAGCGACGCCTTTGCATTGTCGTATGCTGCCCGATATGGCGCGGGATCGATCTGGTAGAGAAGATCTCCAGCCCTCACATCAGCACCTTCTTCAAAGAACCTTTTCTGAATGATGCCATGCACCTGAGGGCGAACCTCTGCAACGTAATAGGCAGAAACACGGCCGGGCAATTCAGTTGTCAGCGCCACCCTCTCCGGCTGTATGGTAAAAAAGGCGACCTCCGGAGTATTTTGCGGCGGCGGCTGTTTCTGATTACAACCGGCTTGCATCAACCCAGCGCAGAGAATAACAAAACATACAATCAGTCTCGTTTTTTTGTTGATATGCATGAAGCACCCCTTCAGTTTCCCGTTCGTTCATTAACGTCATCATTTATTTTTAATCGCTTCCCAGCATGCGGTAGCAGCCTACATGATGTGAGCATCTTCCAGCTTTATTAAGCCAAGGGAATGATCGCGCGCCAGGAACGCCATGGGTCCAAAGGCCAGCGCGAAAATCATGACGATCGGCAGTTCCTTTATGGTGTGGCTGGAGATTCCTTCCTCGAAAAGATCCTTGAATATGCTTGAATCCCCGGTCTTACCCAGGACCCTGTCCCTCCTCAACGATGCGCCGTAAGGCGAGTTGTGATACTGCTCCATATAACGAAAGTCAAGAGGATGTTCGATTATGTACCATAAAAGGCCTATCCACAGATGCATAAATCTCTCTCTTATAGGTTGTGATACAAAGTACCCTTCCTGGATCGCCGCCGTGATCTTCTTTTCCAGTTCCAGGTATATCTCGTTGATCAGCGCATCTTTATTCTCAAAATAAATGTATATGGTCCCTGCACCCACGCCTGCCTTCCTGGCGATCATTGACATGGGCGCCTTGTGAAAACCCTGTTCCGAGATAAGCTCAAGGGCTGCGATTATTATCTCATTTCGTTTATCTGCATGTTTCATATTCATTCAACCAAAGATACAGAATGAATGTTCATTCTATCATCTAAAGAATTTTTGCGTCAAGGAATTATTATCGGTTTTACTCAAAATCCTTTTTTTCTAAAGATATCAGATGAGTTGCTGATGTTGCATGGGGAAGGATTTGCAAAAATGTTTATTTTTCTTAAAAAAAATACTTGCCAGATTTAAATATTTCATCGATAATCTAACAAATCCCGCAGGAGGTGACACCGGGGCATGAAAAATATCAGCGCTCTTACGATCATCGGATTTGTTGTTGTCTTGGGTGGATTTCTTCTTTTAGCCCTTACAAAGGCCATGGCAACCTTCGTCATAGGCATTGTCTTAATCTTTGTCGGACTCATCTTAATAATATTTTCTATGGAGAAGGGGAAGAAGGGCGCCAGGAAGGGGTAAGAAAGAATTCCTCGTTGTGAAGTAATCCTATCATTAAAAAAGGCTCGTCAGAGCCTTTTTTAATCCGGCTTTCAGATTAATCATTCATGTTGTACTGGATTTGGTTCTTAAATTTTCTCATTATTGTAAAAAGATCCTTCACATATCGGTAATCGGGTCTATACTTATAGTATAACAGCAAGACAGTGGAAGGTGCGGCATGACCAGACCCAGAAAGGTTTCCGCGGTCCTTATCCTCGCAGGCATCTGTTTCCCCTTGTTCCTGTTTTTCTTCGTATCGAACTATGACCCGGAGACATCTTTGTCGTGGAACCTTAATCGCATGGAGATCGTTTTCAAGGAACAACGCTGGGTCCGTCCGTCAGGCCTTGACGAAGTCATTGACCGTTTGCATCTTGCCGTCAGAAGCGAGAGGGCATACCTCCGGTTTGGCGGTTTGATCTTAAAACCGGAGGTATCGATCCGTTATAAATACGTTATCCTCTTCGGTATAATCAGCATAGCCGTCGGTACAGGCCTCATAGCTACCGCAGGCCGGAACGTGGAGAACAATAAAACCCTGCATCACCGTCGCGGAACAAAGGCATAGCCCGTACAGGAGACTCCCATAAGGTTTCTCTATATAATGAAATTGGATGCTGTTTTTGAGTGAAACTCTTTTTCCATCGCAAGTTGGAAAAAGGAAAAAACTCATGGTTATCATTTGAAATATTTTGCATTTAAGGAAAATGGCAAACCATATTACTTCAGGAATCAATACTATCTGTCCATCGCGTTTTTGATATGGAAAATATCTCACTTCCGCAATTTGCTTCCTATAGAGAGATTTTTATATTCGAGGTTGACGTAAAGGCGCACATGTGGGGTTCCTTTTGAAATTCTGATCGGTAGAGGGGGGTATAGGGAAAAAAATTCTTTTCCACTGTGAACTAAATGTGAAGTAGAACCGTCAAACTGGAGTTCTTTCACTCGACAATAATGTCGACGCTGCCCAGCTTTTTTCGACAATATTGTACCCTCAGAGAAACACCTCGCCATCTATTTGATGAAGCGGGTAGCCATTCCGCGTTCGATGTTGGTCTCAAAATATCTGGCATATTAATTGCAAAATGTTGAAATAAGGCAGAGGAAGTGTCCAATGGAAATAATTATTCGAAAGAAGGAAGTGATGTCATGAAAAAGGGAAAAAACACAGCCGAGATTCTTGACGACGATTACGAACTGGATAATATAGAACTGTCGGACGGCAGATCTCAGGAAAGGACGCTGATACTCAAAGCAGCGCCTCCGTCACTGAAAGCACAACTTATGGCACATGGCGCGATCGAAATACGATGCACGTATTGCAACCGAATCAAGCCATTAGCCGGGGCCGAAGAGTCTGAAGACGGGTGGATCTGCGAAGATTGCTTGCCGGGGATGATGCGGGGACCGAAATACCGCGTGCAAAAGAGAAGGTGATACCCTCAACTCGGTAATTAGCACATCTTTGTTTTCTGCCAAAACATACAAGGCGACATGAATATTACATCCTTCACAAAAACCAGCATAATGATGAAAAAATAGAACTGTACTTGCCTGACAAATTATCTGAAGGGTAGCTATAGGGTAGCACTAACAGCTTGTGAAATAATTAAATGAATTATAAGTTATTGATATGACAAGCGCGCCTGCCGCGACTCGAACGCGGAACCTACGGATTAGAAGTCCGTTTTGTATCTAAAATTCCCTTTATATTTCAATACTATCTACTTTGCACACACTGTTTCTANNATTAGAAGTCCGTTGCTCTATCCTAGTTGAGCTACAGGCGCGTGGATGTAAGTATAGCGGTTTTGGGGCGCCTTTTCAAGATAATCGTCCGCCAACTATAGCCCATAAGGTGGAAGGTGAAAGGCCCTCGTAATTCGTGAATCGTTACTCGTAATTGGATGAACCCTGTGAAAGGTGTACGAATTACGGTTGTTCTCGCCGACGCCCAACAGCTGACAAGAGTCGGGCCGTGCGCTGCCCTTCTCCTCCAGCATGGAGCATCCGGCATCTGCAGTTATCGTCGCATTCTTGCTAACCCGCCAATAATCATGTAATATAAACAGGTTATGGATAGTTTAAGGCGCGCATGGCCCTCTATTCTCCTGCTCTTGTTCATGGTCATCATCCCCAACATCGGGACCTGCACTGACTATCCGCCCTTCGGAATAATCGGAGACACAAAAATAGGTGTCACCGAAGCGGTCTATAAAAGGTTTCTCAAGAAGATCGCAGAGGAAGGGGTTGACCTCATCTTCGTTGTCGGTGATGTCATCGATCGTCCCGGCGATGTCAAAGAATGGGAAAGGTTCCTTGAGCTGACAGGCTCGGCAAGAACGTTCCACATAGCCCCTGGCAACCACGACATCAACAGCACAAAATCGATGAAGGTCTACGAAAAGACCATCGGAAAGCCTCCCTATTACGCCTTTGCCGTGAACGATACCCAGTTCATCATCCTCTGCACAGAGCTCCCGGGAGAAATCAGCAAGGTTACAGGCAAACAGCTCGAATGGCTAAAAAACACGCTTGATCAATCCTTTGCACAAAGGATCGTATTCATGCATAAGCCGATCTTTCCGACTTTCACCGGCAAGCGGTACAGCCTCGACAGGTACCCCGTGGACAGGGATATGCTCCACAGCCTGTTTGTCGAGCACAACGTAAAGCTCGTCTTCGCAGGCCACGAGCACCTTTACAGCAGGAGCAAAATGGACGGCATAACATATGTCATCACGGGCGGAGGCGGGTCACGCCTTCACACCTTCAAGGAAGAACATGGCGGTTTCTTTCATTATATTGTTGCAAAACGGGGCAAGGAAGGGTATATTTTCAACGTTTACGATATAAACAACAGGTTACGAGACACATTCTATTTGAAACAATGAGGTGAATTGATGGGCAGTGTGATGAAATGGCGCAAGAAAAAGATGAGGAAGCATAAGTACAAAAAATTAAGAAGAAGAACGAGACATCAGAGGAGAAAGTAGCGAGCGCATAACCTTCATATTCCTGATATCCATTTTGCCCATCTTCGGCGTTTCCATAACGCCTGCGAGATGGGCAAATCTTTTGTCATTTAAGAGAAGCCTAAAAAATTCGATACCCAGCTCCCCTTTCCCGATATGCCAGTGCCTGTCGACCCTGCTCCCGGCGCCGGTTGAAGAATCATTGAGATGGAAGAATGCAACCTTCTCTTTTCCTATGGTCTCCCCGATCTCGTCAATCAAACCGTTCCACACCTTCTTCTGCCGTATATCATATCCGGATTGGAAGAGGTGCGCCGTATCGAGGCATAAAAAGGCCTTCTCCTTCCTCTCAATCTGTTCGTATATCTTTGTAAGTTCGGGGATGTTCCTTCCTAGGCTTGCCCCCTGACCTGACGCATTCTCAAGAAGAACTTGTATGTCGAATTTCGCCAGGACCTCGTTGACGGCCCGGGCCGCCATTGCGATCCCCTTCTCTTTCTTCTCTCTTGATCCGCAATGGACAACGATCGAAGGGATGCCAAGCCGGCGGCACAGTCCCGCTTCATGGGCAAAGCCTTTCATGTTCCTTTCGTCCTCATCGATCTTCGCAAGATTGGGCAGGTAGGAAAGGTGGGCGAATACGGGGATATGGGACGACAACCCTCTGAACGCCTCAACGTCCTCATCCCGCCACAACTTTTCTGCCCATGACCTGGGGTTTTTAACGAATATCTGGACCACGTCGCAGCGCAGCCGCTTTGCTTCTTCGTGTGCTTTGTCAAATCCGCCCGCAATGGATATGTGAAAACCGATCTTCACGGCAGCCTCATGCCTCATCATATCATACTTACAGGGACGTTGGTAACTTCTGTAACTTACTCATGATCTGTTCCCCTTTTTTATCATCTTTGATACTGCAACGTGCGCACATTAAGCTGATGCGTTCTCAACGCTGAGTTTTGCTCGTATAACATGGTGAAGGATATTGCACGCATCCAATCGTGTTTTGCGCAGCGCCATCTTCCTCCATGAATTGAAATGTTTTTCTTTGGCTGCAGCACGTTAGTTACCAAAGTTACCAACGTCCCCTCAGTGGGGTCCCCTCAGTGGGGTCCCCTCAGTGGGGTCCCCTCAGTGGGGTTATACATGGGTTATACAAAAAAACTTGCAAATATCGTGAGAAAAATGCACAATAATTCATTATGGAAAAAGAAAAAGATCTCATAGGCATCATTGTCGGCGGTGGCCCGGCGCCCGGCATCAACGGCGTCATCAGCGCGGCCACGATAGAAGCCATAAACCAGGGGAAAAAGGTTGTGGGGCTGATCGGCGGGTTCAAAAGCCTTTTTGAAGGCCAGATGAATGTTATGCCCCTCACGATCGAAGACGTTTCAAGGATTCACGCCGCAGGGGGCTCTATCCTCCGCACCTCCCGCGACGCCCCCGATAACGCAAAGGCAAAGTTCAAGACCCTTATGTCGACGCTCAAGAAGATCGGCATAAAGTACCTTATAACCATCGGCGGCGATGGCACCCTCTATATGGCAAACTGGATAGAGAGAGAGGCAAGAGGATCTGTCAGTGTCGTCCACACGCCCAAGACGATCGATAACGATATACCCTTGCCAGGAGGATTTTCAACCTTCGGCTTTCAGACAGCCCGGCATGTAGGGGTTTATATTGTCAACAACATCATGGAAGATGCCCGCACGATGGGGCGGTGGTATTTCATCACAACGATGGGGCGCCATGCAGGCCATCTGGCACTGGGAATGGGGAAGGCCGCCGGCGCCACGATCTCCCTCATACCGGAAGAGTTCGGGAACGGCAGGCTCTCTTTTAAAAAGGTTGCGGATACCCTGACGGGATCGATCATCAAGCGTCTCTCTATGGGCCGGGACTACGGTGTGGCCATACTGGCGGAAGGCATCTCCGAGATGTTCGACATTGAAGAGCTAAGCCGCTATGAAGACGTGAAAAAAAATGAAAAAGGAGAATTGAAGCTTTCGGAGATCCAGCTCGGTAGGCTGCTCAGGAGCTTTGTCAATGAAACACTAAGGTCAATGGGCATCAAGACCGATATCTTTGAGAAGAAGATAGGCTATGAACTTAGGGCCGCCAGTCCTGTTCCCTACGATGTGGAGTATACAAGGAACCTCGGGTACGGCGCTGTCCGCTACCTTTTGAAGGGCGGCACAGGGGCCATGATAGTATCTTATGAAGGAAATTTAAAACCGGTGCCTTTTGTCGAGATGATTGATTACTGCACCGGCAAGATAAAGATCAGGAGAGTGGATATCAACACAGAGACCTATGAGGTTGCACGAAAATATATGATCAGGCTTGAGAAGGAAGATTTCGAGAGCGAACGCCTGCAGAAACTGTCCTCGGCCGCCAACATGGCGCCGGCAGACTTCAAGGCGCGCTTTGAGTACCTGGTGTCAGGGAGTCCCTACTGATAAATCCATGGATTATGCCCTGCCCGTAAGGAAGGGCGCAAACCGGGCCCTACAGGATAAGAACGATGGTTGACGAAAAGCAAAAGCTCCGCGAAGTATTGAATCTCGGGCTCGATGTGACCCAGACAAAGGATATCGACATCCTTCTCGAAAGGATCCTTACAAAGGCGCGGTATTTGACAAATGCCGATGCGGGGTCGATCTATATCAAGGAGGCCGACACCCTCAAATTCAAATACACCCAGAACGACACGCAGCAGAAAAGGCTTTTGCCCGGCAAGAAGCTTATCTATTCAACCTTTTCGATCCCGGTGAACAACAAATCCATATCAGGCTACGTTGCCAATACAGGCTCAATGCTCAATATAAAAGATGTATACAGGCTGAGCAGCGGGGTTCCTTATTCCTTCGATCAATCCTACGATCAATTGACAGGCTACAGGACACAATCAGTCCTTACCTTCCCCCTCAAAACGCACAACGAAGAGATTGTCGGCGTCCTCCAGCTGATCAATGCAAAAGACGGCGCAGACAACATCATCCCCTTTTCAAGCGAAGACGAGCCCTATATCATGCATTTTGCCAATAACGCCGCCATTGCCATCGATCGCGCCATGATGACCAGGGATATCATTCTGCGGATGATAAAGATGGCTGAACTGCGGGATCCTACGGAGACGGGCGCACACGTCAACCGCGTGGCATCATACGCGGTAGAGATCTATGAGGCATGGGCGAAGACAAAGGGGATAGATGAGGACACGATAGAAAAGAACAAAGACGTCCTGAGGATGTCGGCAATGCTCCACGATGTCGGTAAGGTAGCCATCACAGACCTGATCCTCAAAAAACCCGCCCGCCTTGATAACGATGAATACGACGTGATGAAGCAGCACACCTTCCTTGGCGCGCAGCTCTTCTCCAACATGCGGTCGGACTTCGATGAAGCGGCGTTCATTGTCGCGCTTAACCACCATGAAAGATGGGACGGGCATGGATACCCCGGATACATCGACCTTCATACCGGCGATCCGCTGCAAGGACATGCAGATCAATCAGGAAAGGCAATCGGGAAGGTCGCCGACGAGATCCCTCTCTTCGGCCGGATCGTCGCCATTTCAGATGTATATGACGCCCTTTCCTCGCGGAGGTCCTACAAGGAGACCTGGGAAGAATCGCGGGTTCTCGACACCCTTTTACAAGAGAGGGGGAAGCACTTCGATCCCGAGATAGTGGACACCTTTATCTCCATACTCGATGTCATCCGCAACATCGCCCACCAGTACCCCGATAAGGGAGAATGATCAAACATAGGTCCTCGCGACCCGCTTCGATATCTTGCACAGGATCTCGTAGGGAATCGTTCCGGCGCACTCTGCGATCTCATCAGCAGTGATCGTCGATGTCCCGTCATGCCCCAGGAGCACCACCTCGTCCCCTGTTGCTGCATTCTCTATGTCTGTAATATCAACAAGGAACCAGTCCATGCAGATCCTCCCGACAATATTGCACCTCTTCCCCTTTATCAGCACTGAGCCCTTGTTGGAAAGCGCCCTTGGATAGCCGTCTGCATATCCCACGGGTATATAGGCGACACGCGTTCTGCCACTGGTGGTAAATGTTCTCCCGTAGCTGAGCGGGCTTCCTGGAGGAAATTCCCGTGTCAGGGCAACTTTTGAAACGAATCTCATGACCTGCCTGACAGGCAGCTTTGTGCTAAGCTCTTTCGCCGGGTGCGAACCATAGAGGCTTATCCCGACACGAATCATGTCAAAATATCCCTCGGGATAATTCGTAATGGCCCCACTGTTGGCCATGTGTGCTATTTTCAGGGCTATCCCCTCTTTTTTCAGCGCCTGCAGGGACTTTTCGAAGATCCTGATCTGGTTGAGCCCGTATTCATCGCGGACCTCTGATGACGAGAAGTGGCTCATACATCCTTCTATCTCGATATGCGGCAACTTTTTCATCAGGCGGGCAATATCAGGCACCTCCTCAGGTCGAAAACCAAGGCGCCCCATCCCTGTATCCACTTTTATATGGACCTTCAGTGTCTTGCCGATGCGGGACCCCTTTCTTTTCAGTTTCTCTATCATGCCGGTATCGTAGATTACAGGGACAAGGTCGTGTTCGTCAAAAGGTTCTTCCGGGTCCCAGGGCAATATCCCCCCCATGACAAGTATGGGGCTTTTGATGCCCGCCTTCCTGAGATCCGTTCCTTCCTCTACGTTGGCAACCCCCAGGTAATCCACGCCGTTCTCTTCAAGCCTCCGCGATACCTGCACTGCGCCATGGCCGTATGCATCTGCCTTGACGACGCAAAGCACCTTAACTTTGCGTGGAACCCTTGTCCTGATCGTCCTGTAATTTTCCTCGAGGACGCCCAGGTCTATATATGCCGTCGTTCTCATGACATCAGCCGTTTAAATACCCTTTCGCAGGCATCCGCCGTTTTTGTCATCTCTTTCTCTCCGTGAGAAAGGGTAACGAATGAGGCTTCGAAGGGGCTTGGCGCAAAGAATATCCCCTCCTCCAGCATTCCTTTAAAGAACCTCTCGTATATCACCCGGTCTTCCGCGCCCGCCGACCTGTCATCATTGACATCATGTTCTGCAAAGAACCCCGTGAACATTCCGGTAATGCCGTTGATCCTATAGGGAACCCCGTGCCGTCTTGCAATCTCCAGCACGACGGCCTTTATTGCATCCACACGGTCGTGCATTGCCGCATATATCTCGGGGTGTTCCCTGAGGTACGTGAGTACATAGATCCCTGCCCGGACGGCAACAGGGTTGCCGGATAGTGTTCCTGCCTGGTAGACCGCACCAAGAGGCGCAAGGTATTCCATGATCTCTTTCCTGCCGCCGAAGGCGCCAATAGGAAAACCCCCGCCGATGATCTTTCCGAGGCAGGTCACGTCGGGCCTGATGCCGTATATATGCTGTGCGCCGCCGTAGGCAACACGAAACCCCGTTATCACTTCGTCAAAGATAAGGAGTATCCCGCTGTCCCTGCATATCGTCTCCAGCCCTTTGAGAAATCCGTCATTGGGGAGGATCACCCCCATATTCCCCATTATCGGCTCGACGATAACGCAGGCAATATCCTGGCTTCCTTCCACTATGGCACTCACGCTCTTTAAATTGTTAAATTCCGCTATGTACGTATGCTTTGCAAGATCGGGGAGAATGCCTTTGCTGTCGGGTATACCGAATGTGGCGAGGCCCGAGCCTGCCTTTACAAGAAGGCTGTCGAGATGGCCATGATAGCACCCTCTGAATTTGATAACACCGCTCTTCCCGGTGAAACCTCTTGCGAGGCGTATGGCGCTCATCGTCGCCTCTGTGCCCGAGCTTGTAAGCCTCACGAGCTCAATCGAAGGAAACGCCCCGGCAATAAGCTTCGCCATCTCGATCTCATAGGGATGGCAGGCGCCGTAGCTCGTCCCATCCTCGACCGCCTGCTTCACCTCATCGGTAACACCGTCGTCGGCGTGGCCGAGGATGATTGCGCCCCATGAGGCCACGTAATCAAGATAGCTGTTCCCGTCAACATCGTAGAGGTACGCCCCTTTTCCCTTCCTGACGTAAAAAGGTTCATCATGGACGGACTGAAAGGCCCTGACCGGGCTGTTCACACCGCCCGGCATGTATTTCACCGCCTCCCCGTAAAGATCGTAGGATCTTTTTCTATTCATGATGAATACTGAAAGATATCTTTTTGAACTCCCGCTTGCTGAAGAAAACCTGAAAATCTTTGATACCGGTTTTCTCCGATATCTTCCCTATCACCTCCATACAGTCCTGCAAATTTTTTCCATGTATCATGCTGAACAGGTTGTAACCCCAGTACCCGCCCCTGTCCCTTTCGTAGCAATGACTAACCTGAGGGAAGGAGGAGATGATCCTGCCCGCCCTTTCAATGCCGTCATCTGCGGCGCGCCAGACCGCCATTGCGTTATGCGTATAGGATACCCTCCTGTAATAGAGGACTGAGGCAACGCGCCTCACGGCGCCATCGGCTTTCAAACGCTTGAGGATATCTATAAGTTCTTTCCCGCTGATCCCGATTTTTTTTGCCATTGCATCATAGGGCCTCTCTACGATAGGGAAGTCGTGGGGTATCCTTTCCAAGATCCTATACATCTTTTTATTCTGACATATCCATGAAAGCCTTTTCAAATAAAAAAGTCTTTACTTTACGCCAAAGAACATGTAATTTCATTATCTGGCCATTTCACAATACCGATCAGGAGCAACGACATGGTGAAACCTGCATCAAGAGTAGAGAAGATTCCTCCTTATCTCTTTGCAAGGATCGATAAGAAAAAAGAGGAGGTAAGGCAGAAAGGGATCGGCATCATTGACCTCAGCATCGGCGACCCTGACATCCCGACGCCAGCGAATATCATCGAGAAGATGAAGGAGGCCACCGAGGACTCGAAGAACCACAGGTATCCCACTTATGAAGGCATGCTGTCATTCAGGAAAACTGTGGCAGACTGGTACCTGAGGAGGTTCGGCGTCAGGCTCAATCCGGCAAACGAAATAGTGACGCTAATTGGCTCGAAGGAAGGAATTGCCCACCTGCCCTTGGCGTATGTAGAGGCCGGCGATGTTGTCCTTGTTCCTTCTCCCGGGTATCCGGTATACAAGATCTCGACCCTTCTCTGTGGAGGCACGCCATATATAATGCCGCTCAGGGAAGAGAACGATTACCTCCCGCAGTTTGAAGATATACCGGAAGAAATCCTGCAAAAGGCCAAGATACTTTTCATTAACTATCCGAATAACCCGACGGGTGCCTGCGCAGACGACCTGTTCTATAAAAAGGTCCTCGATGTTGCAAAAGAGTATGATATACTCATCTGCCACGACGCGGCATACAGCGAAATAGCCTATGACGGGTATATGCCGAAAAGCATCCTGCAGTTCGATACAGAGAAAAAATATTCCCTGGAGTTTCACTCACTCTCAAAGACATACTGCATGACCGGCTGGAGGATCGGCTTTGTAGTGGGGAATGCCGACGCGATATACAACCTCGGCACGCTGAAGACCAACCTGGACTCGGGAGTGTTCCAGGCAATACAGTATGCAGGAATAGAGGCGCTGACAGGGGACCAAAGCTCTCTCGAAGACCTCAAGAAAAGATTTCAGACAAGAAGGGATATGGTCGTCGAAGGCCTTCTCTCCATGGGGATAAACGTTACAAAACCACGCGCTACATTTTATATCTGGGCAAAGGTGCCAAAAGGGTACACATCGGAAAGTTTCTGTGAGAAGCTCATAGAAAATGTAGGGATCGTCGTCACACCCGGCAACGGGTTCGGGGATGAAGGCGAGGGGTACTTCAGGATATCGATAACAACCAACGAAAAGGATATCCGCGAGGCGATCCGCCGCCTGAAGACGCTGAAGCTGTAATCAAACTACCACCGATTTGCTTTTGTAGAATGATGAAAAAAGATCCCTCAACCTTTATCCATCACATCCTCTCATGTATCGAGCTTATACAAAAATACATACATGACAGAACAAAGAAGGATTTTATGGAAGATACACAATGTTGAGTGGTACCCTAACTCATGACTATTTTGGCATCGATCTCAATCTTACATGGACCGTTGCAAAGAAAAAGACTGGGTTGTTGATCAAGGAAATGTTGAAAATCAAAAGAGACCTCGAAGCAAAATAAGTTACCAAAGTTACCAACGTCCCCTATGTTTGGTTATTGTTCTTTTCCCCCCACGACGATCTCGGGGATGCGGAGCGTGGGCTGGGCGTCGGATACTGGTACGCCCTGGCCGTCCTTGCCGCAGGTGCCGATGCCGAAGCCGAGGTCGCTTCCTACCATATCTATCCCCTCAAGGACCTTCAGGCCGTTGCCCATCATCGTCGCGTTCTTTATCATGGGCCCGACCCTTCCCTTCTCGATAAGATAGCCTTCCGATATCTCGAAGACAAAGTCTCCCCTCACCGTATCGACCTGTCCGCCGCCCATCTTCACCACGAAGACGCCTTTGTCTACAGACGCGATGATATCCGCAGGATTGTCTGCGCCGGGCAGGATTATCGTGTTGCTCATACGCGGGATCGGCTTGAACCTGAAGGATTCGCGCCTCCCGTTACCCGTTGATCTCATCCCGTACCGTATGGCATGAAACCGGTCAAAGAGATAGTTCTGCAGGATGCCCTTTTCTACGAGCACCGTCCTTTCGGACGGCACCCCCTCATCGTCATAGGCATAGGTCCCCCTCATATACGGCAGGGTCTTGTCATCAACTACACTGACAAGGGTTGATGCGATCTTTTTCCCGAGCATCTCTTTGTAGCAGGATAGCCCTTCCATGGCAAGGTCTGCCTCAAGCCCGTGGCCGATCGCCTCGTGGATCATGGTGCCCCCTGCCTCTGAACCGAGAACAACCGTCTTTGTCCCCATCGGCGCTTCCACGGCCGCGAGGAGTCCGCTCAGCCTTTTCACCGTCTTTCTTGCCAATTTTTCAATGACCTCATCGGTGAAAAACTCGAAGCCGTAAAAACCGCCTATCGCCTCATATGCGGTCTGCATCTCGCCATTCTCTTCACCGACGACGAAAAGGGTCAGAACAACCTGCCTGCGGCTGTCTTCAATCCCTGCCCCCTCGCTGGTAAAAAGCCTGACATCCTGGCTTGTATCGCGGTACATCACCCGGGCTTGTCTGATCCTCGGCTCCATCTTTCTTACCATCGACTCCAGGCCCTTTATCATGGAGATCTTTCTCTCCATATCGACCGCCTCGGTGTCAACGGCAATTGCAAAGGGATACTCTGCCCTGACATTTCTGTCCCGTCTAATGACCTTCCCTTCCCCATCCCCCGAAAAACCCCGCAATTCCGCAGCAAGCTCAACGAGGCGCTTCTCTTCGAAGGAATTCGTTGTAGCATAGAACGTCTTCCACGGGCGTATAACGCGAATGCCGACCCCCTTGTCAACGCCCTTTTCCAACTTCTCTATCTTTTCAGACTCAAGCTGTATATGGGTGTACCTCTTCTCCTCGGCAAATACATCGCCGTAGAGGCTGCCTTCTCCCATCAGGGCATTCAAAATTTTTGTCTCATCGAACATCGTCAACCTCCCGCAACGTAATGCCGTAGTTCGCCATATCCGCTACGATTCCGCTGACGGCATCTTCGAAGCCTGACGGATAGATAAGCTCAATAAGGCCTTTATCCCCGTCGAGGACGGAAAATATCCCCACGTCTTCGTAGGATTCAAGAATGGCCTTGAAGAACCCTATCCCTTCCCTGTTTATTATATAGCGTCTTGTCCTCTCCATCATTTTTTTTCAGCTATCAGTAAAAAAACAGGTTAAGGCTAAGGCTAAGCAAACCCTGGTTCTTCTCAACCTCAACCTTAACCTGATTCTTCTTGCTATGCTACTTTTGTTGCAGCATCTCTATGAACGCCTCTATCCTCAACTTTGTCCTCGTATCAAGCGCCCTCGGGAGGTCGCCTTCGATCGTCAGGATCGGCACCCCGATTGTCTCACTGAGTATTACGTCCTCTATGGCCCGGAAGCAGAACGCCTGCACATAGTGGACGATGCCCTTGATGTCCCTCCTCACAATCTCTTCCCCTATGTCTGTCAGCCTCGCAAATACGCCGTAAGGATAGGTATAGGAAAGGTAGCGCTCCACGATATCGTTCCCAGCAAAAGGGAGAGAGAACTGCCGCTGCGTCTCGTTATATAAGACATGACCTCCGACGCTTCCGATAAAATCGTATATGTCGAGCAGTATAGGTGGAACCCCGATATACCCTATGTTGATCCCTTCAATCTCTTGCCTGTCCTCAGCCTCTTTTAAAAATTCTTCTGCCATGCGTTGATATTTTCTGTGATCCCCGAGCATATCGGAGGCCCTCACGAGCCACAGGTGGTTCTCTGCTCCTGTTACGCGCCGCTCCTTCCAGGTCATCCTGTCGATGAGCGCAAGGTCGGACCGCACGCCCTCTATCTCCTTCTCAACACCGGCCAGCGCTTCCCCTTCAACGCCTAACTCTATCATGAGCTTTTCAATCTCCCTCGCGAGCACGCTTTTATCCCTGTCGTATGGATATGAAAAAGGGATCGTCCTTATCCCCTTGTACCGGAATATCTCCGCCAGCGCCTGCGTGTTACTGCAGTCGCCCTCCATGACGGTTATGACAGCATCTACGGCCTTTTCCATCACGACACCGTAGATGCCCTTTATCCAGTTGCACATGCTCTTGGGGAATCCGTCCCTTTCGGCCCTCTCGATATAGCGCATCGGGTCCGGATCGGTGATAAAGATATTATTGAGGTCGCAGGGGATATATCCTCCTGCAAATATGACCTCTACGGGTATGGTCGTTGTAAAACCGATGGTCCTGCTCACGGGTTGTCCTTATCGCCGGAATTTAAAAATGCGTACATCATTTTGAATCTCTCCGGTTCGATCTCTTCAGCACGGACCGAGGGGGGGAAGCACATTGAAGCGTAAAGAGATGTCGTCTTTTTCTCTCCGTATCGCCTGACCAGCGCCTGGCGCAGTTGCTTCCTCTTATGCTCGAAGCATGCCTTGATAAAGCCCGTCATGTCTTCGTCCATATCATCCTTTTCTTCATTTTTGAATACCATCGCCACATAGGCGCTTTCTACCTTGGGAGGCGGTATAAAAAGACCGGGCTTAAGATAGAGGAGGATCTTCGTCCCGGCAACCAGCTGGCATACAACAGATAATGCACCATACGACCTGCTGAAGGGTCTGCTTGTGATGCGCTCTCCGATCTCGCGCTGCACGGTGAGGTACGCACTGTGGATCACCGGCCTCTCCCCGATCAGTTTGAAGAGGATCGGCGCCGTGATCTTATAGGGGATGTTCGCCACCACCTTTATGCTTTTCCCGCAGCCGAACTGCCCAAAGGGCACATCGAGCACATTGCCGTATATAATCTTAAGGTTCTTATATTGATCCTCCAGGGGGTCAAGACGGTTCCGAAACGATCCATCAAGCTCGACCGCATAGACCCGTCCCGCTTTCTCAGCAAGGGCCTTAGTAAGGTCTCCGTGGCCTGCCCCTATCTCGACGACAACGTCGTCCCTCTCCACCTGCGCGAGGCTCACCATCTTTTTCAGGATATTTTTGTCTTTGATGATGTGCTGTGAGAGGCTCTTTTTCAACATTTAATCAAACCTGGGGGGGTCATCCTTGAAAACCCCTTTACGTCGAGCGGAGAGACAATCCCTCGCCGGAGGTAGTAATGTCCGAGCAGGGCAACCATGGCGCCGTTGTCGGTACAGAACTGCGGGGAAGAGAACATGACGGCAAGGCCTTCTTTGCCGCCCCTTTCCTGGAACACTTCCCGCAGCCTCCCGTTTGACGCTACCCCGCCGCCTGCAACAACCCTCAATATTCCGGTCTTTCTTGCCGCCCTCAAGGTCTTCTGAAAAAGCACATCGATAACCGCTTCCTGAAAGGAGGCAAGCACATCTGCCATATTTCCTTCGTCGATGCCGTGGCCTTTTGCGTAGTTGATGAAGGCGGTCTTTAATCCGCTGAAGCTGAAATCACAGGTATTGTCATCCATCATGGGCCTCGGGAACATCACGTGATCTTTTCTCCCTTTTCTGGAATACTCTTCAATGATTTTCCCGCCCGGGTAACCGATGGCGAGATATTTTGCTATCTTGTCGAATGCCTCTCCTGCAGCGTCATCCTTCGTGGTGCCAAGGACGCTGTACCTGCATGGCTCGTCGACGCGGAGGATAATCGTGTGCCCTCCCGATACGACAAGGGCGAGAAAAGGAAAATCAACGTCCCGCTCGAGAAAGATGCTCATCGCGTGAGCCTCGATATGGTTTATTCCGATGAGAGGCTTCTGCAGCGAACAGGCCAGCCCCTTTGCAAAACAGAGCCCGATAAGAACAGAACCGATAAGGCCCGGCCCTGCCGTTACGCTTACCGCATCAAGGTCGCGATAATCTGCCTTCCCTTGTCGGAGCGCCTCCTTTGCGATGATGTCGATAAATTCCAGATGCTTCCGCGAGGCGATCTCGGGGACCACGCCCCCGAAAATAGCATGGAGGTCAACCTGGCTGGAAACAATATTGGAAAGGATCTCTTTTCCATCCCTGAGAAGCGCAACAGAGGTGTCGTCGCAAGAGGTATCTATGCCGAGAATTAACACAGCAGTTCAGCCTTCAGCTATCAGCTCATAGCTCACAGCAAACAGCAAAGACGAACCGGTTTTGTGCTCTTGCCATGAGCTATGAGCTATTTCAATTTGCTGGCGGCTGGCGGCTGATAGCTGATAGCTGATAGATGATAGCTGTCCTTTCATATCTCCTGCCAGCTTATCTTGATCTGCCCTTTCGTCCGCATGTCTGTCAGGAACGACGAAAAGAAGTCCTCCCGGTTTTTTGTCACAAAATACCGCGTGTAGCTCTCCTTTTCCTTCTGCCATTCCTTTTCATCGGGGAATCTTTCATCTTTAAAGGAAAAAGCATAGAACTTTCCCGAGATCTCAACTGGTCTTTTATAGAGATGTTGTTCTTTCGAGAGGGTCAGCAGGTCGGCGTTTTCTTTCGGCACGTCGCCGATACCCCTGATGCTGCGCGTATTGCGCGGTATGAAACCTGTTTCTTTCCCGGGGCTTATGGATTTTTGCCCAATGGCATCTTCAGCCGCCAGCCTTGCCAGGTTCTTCGACCTCTCTGTTATGATCCTTTCCTTGATCGCTGCCAGGACAACGCCCTTGTCGAGAGGTTTCCCCTCCTGTACATCCATCAACTGAAATATATATGACTTGTCGCCCTCCCGCACCGGAAGCGTTATGTCGCCTTTTTTTAGCCCCTTGAGCCAGTCGTCGACCTTCGCATTCTTCAGCCGCTTCATGACTTCGCTTTCTTTCACCATGCCGAGGTCAACGACGTTCAATCCTTTTTGCTTCCCGTACTGATCGATCTCCTTTGCCTTCAGGAGGTCCATATAGGCCACGTCGTCCTTTACAGGGCTTTTTTCGTCGATCACCAGATATCTAAGCCTGTAGATGTTCTCGCTCCTGTGGCCATCCTTTTCCTTTTCGTAAAGATCGAGGAGCTCTTTTTCACTGACCTCGACCTTGCCTGTGAACGTTGACGGGTCGAAGATGCTGTAGGAGAGATTGATCATCCCCTTCTCTCTTACATACCCTGCCCATATATCGGCTTCGCTGAAGAACGTCCCGTTGTCTCTGATAACATTCGCCGCCTTTTGGATCAGCAGGTTATTCCGCTCGGCCGCTTCGAACTTTTTCGGGTCTATGTTGCTCCTCTGGAGGACGGCAACGTATTGCTTCTCATCAAACTTTCCGTCCCTTTTAAAGGCGTCGATCCCATGGATATGTTCGAGGAACTCCTTATCGGTGACCGTCAGGCCGAGCTCATTTGCCATGATCAGCAGCACGTACCGGTTCACGATCTCGTCCTTCACCTTTTCTTTCAGCTTGAGGTCCTTTAACAGGTTCTCGTCGAGGTTTTCCTTGTATAACATCCTGTAAAACTCCAGCATCCTGTTATAGGCCTCCTGGTATTCTGTGGCCTCAACCTTATAAGGACCTATTTCGGCCACTATCCTTTCGCTGTCCCGGAACGAGCCTACACCCCAGAAGATGAATACCACGATGATCAATCCGAACATGGCCTTGACCATATAGCCAGTCGCGTGTTTTCTCATGAATTTTAGCATTGAAGCTCCTTGGTATCTATTTACAATCTATTTGATTTCAAATCATTAAAATAGTATATTGAAACTGTTTTTTCAATATCTTATATTTTTCAAGAAGGGACAATAGATGTTCGAGTCGATATTCGGCTTTATTTCAAAGGATTTGGCAATAGATCTCGGCACTGCAAATACACTGGTATACGTTAAGGGCCGGGGGATAGTATCCAACGAACCCTCCGTTGTGGCGGTCCATAAAGATACACGGGGGACAAAGAAGGTCATCGCCGTCGGAGAAGAGGCAAAAAAGATGCTCGGCAAGACGCCGGGCAACATCGTTGCGATCCGCCCGCTCAAGGATGGCGTCATAGCAGATTTCGAGATCACGGAGGCGATGCTCAAATACTTCATCCAGAAGATCCATAACAAGAAATCCTACGCCAGGCCAAGGATAGTCATATCAATACCTTCAGGCATTACACCTGTCGAAAAGAGGGCCGTTAAGGAATCGGCAGAGTCTGCCGGCGCCAGGGAGGTCTATCTCATCGAAGAACCGATGGCAGCGGCGATCGGCGTCGGGCTTCCCATAACCGAGGCAAGCGGCAACATGATCGTTGACATTGGCGGCGGCACAACCGAGGTAGCCGTCATCAGCCTTGCCGGCATCGTCTACTGCAACTCCGTCAGGGTAGCCGGCGATAAGATCGATGAGGCGATCATCCAGTATGTGAAGAGAAAATACAACCTCCTCATCGGGGAGAGGACCGCTGAGATGATCAAGATCAACATAGGCTCTGCGTACCCGAACCCTAACGAAGAAGAGATGAGCATGGAGATCAAAGGCCGCGACCTTGTCGGCGGCATACCAAAAACCCTGGAGATATCGTCAAAAGAGATGAGGGAGGCGATCACAGAGCCTGTCAATGCCATCGTTGAGGCCGTAAGGATCGCCCTTGAAAGAACTCCTCCCGAACTCGCTTCGGACATCGTCGACAAGGGCATCGTCATTAGCGGCGGGGGAGCGCTCCTGAAAAATCTCGACCTCCTCATAAAAGAGATAACACGCCTGCCTGTCATCATCGCAGAAAACCCTCTCTCTGCGGTGGTAGAGGGGGCGGGCAAAGCCCTTGACGAGGTAAGCCTGCTGAAGGAGATCGCAACATACTTTTAATAAAGTAAGGAATTGAGAAACTCTATTGCCATAATCGTTGCCATACTAATCCTGATCACATCATTCCTCGCCTTTACAAACACCCCTATTTTTGTCAGGGGGTATTCAGCGGTCAAGAGCGGCTTCAGCGAAACGATCGGGCCGATGTTAAAGCTCATGGCCAAGCCTATGGATCTGGTCAGCTCTGTATTCGACTCCTATGCCAATCTTGTCGGGGCGAAAAAGGAAAATGCCGAATTAAAAAAGAAGCTCGATTCGCTGCTTCTGGAAAATCAGAAGATCTCCGACCTTGAACGGGAGAACAGGCGCTTAAGGACCCTCCTCAATTTTGTGGAAAAAAATCCCAAATCAGTGATCGGCGCAAGGGTGGTGGGTGAGGACCTGAAAAACTGGTACAAATGCATCATCATCGATAAAGGGAGTGCCAGTAATATAAAGGAAAAGATGCCCGTCATTACCCCGAGGGGGATCGTCGGGCAGGCAGTGGAGGTTGACAGGTGGCACGCCAAGGTAATGGTCATCAACGATACCAACTCCTCTGTAGACGTGAGCGCCGAGGGAAAGGATACAAGAGGACTGCTGGAAGGTACGGGGCAGGAAGTCCTCAAATTGAAATATGTACTGAAAAATGACGATATCGAGATCGGGGACAAGCTCCTCACATCAGGAAAGGACGGGATCTATCCAAAAGGGCTGCCGGCGGGCATCGTTATCACCGTTAACCGGAACAAGCCGGGAATCTTTGCTGATATAGATATAATGCCTTTCAGCAATTTTAAGCACCTCGAAGAGGTCCTGGTCATAAAGAGATAATGAAGGTAGCCATATATACATTCTTAGGGCTCCTGCTTCTCCTCGCGGAATCATCCCTTCTGTCCTTCATTCCCGTGGAGATATTCAAGCCGGACCTCGGTGTTCCCCTTGTGATCTATACAACCCTCTTCCTCGGCCCCCAGGCGGGGATCATTGCGACGCTTTTCATCGGCTTTATGCAGGAAGGCCTGTCTGCCGCCCCTCACGGCTCCATCCTCTTCGTCAAGATCGCCATATTTCTGATCGCCACTTTTTTAAAGAAGAAGCTCTACATAGACTCGAAATTCAGCTTTGCCTTTGTCTGCAGCGGGTTCGTCGTTCTTGAATCGCTCCTCTATATCACGCTTTCCCTGCTCGCGAAAGGGGAGACGCGCAATGCACTGAACATCCTTTTTTACACAATACCAAACGCAGTCTTTACAGGTTTTATTGGCATTTTTATCTTTTCCTTTATAGAATATCTCAACGTCAGATACCTGGATAGGGAATGAGAGACGAAACGCCTGCCAGTAAATTCAAGTGGTGCAATCTCATCTTGGTAATAACCATGACGGTGCTCCTCATACGGCTCTGGGATCTCCAGATCATGAGGGGATCGGAGATGAGAAAGCTGTCTGAGCAGAACAGAATACGGGTCAAAAAGGTGGTCGCTCCACGGGGGATCATCTATGACAGATCAGGGAGGGTTCTTGCCGATACCCGACCTTCGTTCAATGCATACATCACCCCTGAAGACATCAGGGACTTCAGCCAAACTGTGGACGGGCTTGCGAAACTCCTGAACGTTGACCGGGAGGACATTATTGACAAGCTTAAGGCGGCAAGCAGGATGCCGCCGTCATTTCCCGTGAAGATCAAATCCGATATACCCATGGATGAGGTTGCAAAGATCGAGGCCCACAGGGTTTATGTTCCCGGGGCAAGCATCCAGATAGAGCCGAAGAGAAACTACCCCTACGGGAAGATGCTCGCCCACGCGCTGGGCTATGTATCGGAGATCAACGACGAAGAGCTAAAGACAAAAGAATATAAGAGTTATTCCCCTGGAGACTACATCGGAAAATACGGGCTCGAGAAAACCTACGAAAACTATCTCAGGGGCATCGACGGAGAAAAAAGGGTGGAGGTCGATGCCAGGGGACGGGAGGTGAGAACCCTTGACATCATTGAGCCGACAGCGGGCAACAGCCTCCATCTCAATATCGATATGGACCTCCAGACAATCGTGGAAAACGCCATGGAAAACAAAAGGGGGGGCTGCATCGCTCTTGACCCCAAAACAGGGGGCGTGCTCGTCCTCGCAAGCAGGCCCGCCTTTGACCCGAACAAATTCGCATCGGGCATTACAAAAGAGGATTGGAAAACGATCGCCCTCGACAAAGCGCACCCTCTCCAGAACAGGGTTACCCAGGGAAGGTACCCCCCGGGATCGACCTTTAAGATAGCCCTCGCATTGAAGGCCTTGGAGCTGGGCATCATCAACGAAAGGACAACCTTTCTCTGCCGCGGTGGCTTCCCTTTCGGCAACAGGGTTTTCAGGTGCTGGAAGAAAGGCGGGCACGGAAGCGTTGCGGTACACAGGGCTATCGTGGAATCCTGCGACGTCTTCTTTTACAACGTCGGCTTAAAGCTCGGAATAGACAGGATCCATGAGATCGCAGATTCGATCGGGCTCGGGAAGCTGACAGGCATTGACCTGCCCGGTGAAAAACAGGGTCTTGTCCCTTCTACTGCATGGAAAAAAAAGACCTATGGACAGCCCTGGTACGAAGGAGAGACCGTCTCCGTTGCCATCGGCCAGGGCGCCGTCTGGCTGACACCGATACAGCTCGCCCAGCTTTCATCATTCGTCGCCAACGACGGCATAACGTTCAGGCCGCAGCTCGTCAACAGGGTCGTATCGCCTGAGGGCAAGGTTCTTAAAGTCTTTGAGCATGTCATGAACTCCAACATAAAATTGAAAAAAGAAACCCTGAAGCTGGTCAGGGACGGGATGAGGGGCGTCGTCAACGAGCCGGGAGGCACCGCATACGGCTCCCGCCTCCAGAACGTGGCCATGTGCGGAAAGACAGGAACAGCCCAGACCGCGTCGCTGGACAAGGGGGGGCACGACCACGCGTGGTTCATAGCATATGCCCCGTCTGAAGAGCCTTCTATCGCGATCACCGCGCTTGTGGAACACGGCGGCCATGGGTCTTCGGCTGCGGCCCCGATAGCAAAGGCTGTCACAGAAGGGCTTTTCCGGGTAAAGACAGAGATAAAGGAAGCAAGGACACATGAGAATAGATAAACGCAGAATATACCACCTCGACTGGTATCTGATCCTCAACGGGCTCGCCCTGTTCGGCATAGGCACCATGAACCTCATCAGCGCGACAAGCTCCTTCTACAGCGGCTCCTATAATTTCATTATTAAACAGCTCATTGCATTTGCCCTGGGCGTGATCCTCATCATTGTCATCGCCCATTACGACTACAGGCTCATCGCTCACCATTCCAAGTGGTTTTATCTTGGAGGGCTCTTTTTTGTTATCCTCGTCCTTGTTATCGGCATGGTCGCAGGCGGCGCCAGGAGGTGGATCAGCATCCTCGGCATCAGTTTCCAGCCGTCAGAGTTCATGAAGCCCATCATGGTAATGGTCCTGGCAAATATGCTCTACGAAAAGAAACGGGAGAATATCCCGCTTAGCCTGAAGGACATAATCAAGCCGATGGTCTGGACCTTTGTCCCTTTTATCCTTATCGTGAAGCAGCCCGACCTCGGGACCGGCGTCATCATCGTCCTCACCAGCCTGGCGATCCTTTGGTTCGTGGGGCTGAAAAGGTCTACCTATGCCGTTCTGATCAGTTTCGGCCTGCTGGCGCCCTTCGTTGCGTGGAACTACCTCATGAAGCCTTACCAGAAGATGCGGGTGCTCAGCTTTATCAATATTGACGCCGATCCCGCAGGTTTCGGTTACCATGCAAAACAGGCCCTGATCGCCGTTGGTTCCGGGAAATTTCTCGGCAAAGGCTTTATGTCAGGGACACAGCACAAGCTTCAGTTCATACCCGAACACCACACAGACTTTATCTTCACGGTCTTCGGCGAGGAATGGGGTTTTGTCGGCTCTGTCATCCTCTTTGCGCTCTTCATCTCTTTCATACACCGGTGCCTTAAGGTTGCCCTTGACGCGAACGATGAGCTTGGCTCGATAATAGCCTTTGGGGTCTCATCAATCATCTACCTCCAGTTTACCATCAACGTTCTTATGGCGATACATCTCGCCCCCGTCGTCGGCATACCCCTTCCGCTCATCAGCTACGGCGGTTCATCCCTCCTTTCCACACTCATATCAATAGGGCTGCTGTTGAACATCAGCACGCGGCGGTATATGTTCTGACCACTCTTCGCCCAAATAAAACCAATCATTTATATGAGTGAATACATTAATCCGAAAAGGTTTATATTGAAGGGGTTTCGCCAGAACGTTCTCTGAACAGTTCTTTCAGCGCAACGTCTGTCCAGTTCTGAAAACCGGGGACCTTTACCCATAGCTGCAGAGAGGCAGGGACGGCGATGGTTTGATAGGTTGTACGGTAAAGTCCATCGACAGGCCAGGTGGCGCCGCCCTTATCCATGGGGGTGTCCAGGATCTCCTTCATTGCTTCGGGATCGATCCTGCCCTTTTTCTCATGCCCCAGCGAGAGCAGATTTTGCCGTCTCAGGACGGTCTCAAAACCTGCCTGGTCCTGCAGCACAATCCCCCACGAGGGGTCGGTAAAGTGATTGGTCGAAACAAGCAAGCCCTCCGCATCGGCGCATCGAAGACGGTGCTCAAAGGGGGCCCATTCGTAGGAGACCCCCCGCGATGGATCGGCCGCGTTTATGATGAAGGCAAAGTCTGTTCTGGTCGTATTGAAAAAGGCATCCATCTGATCCAGGGAGCCAAAGTCGTTGAGGGAGGCCAGCAGGCTTACCACTGCGGGCACACGGTTAGCGTATATGAGAGACCCGCCGGAGGGCAGACCGTTGTTGAGCTCCAAAAATATGCCTTCTGCGTTCAGACCTGTTGTTGCGTAAACCACTCCGGCAAAGGTAATGATGGCGGTGGGAATTCCCGAGTCGGGATTAAAGGCGGTTACAGTGAGGCTTTGCGCAAATTCAACATACTTCTCGAACCAGTCATAGTTCCTGCCCGCAACGAGCGGCTGATCATGCGTATATTCCCCCCAGGCAATGATCCCTGAGCATCCAGACATCGGGCCATAAAGCTCAAGCGCATTCACCATGATCTGTTCCTCCAGGGAAAGTCCGGAGGTCTCCGCCATGCCCAGCATGATGTCCTTGAAACGCTGCGGGTAGAACCGGTACAAAGACATCGCCGCCTTCTTCATCTCCTCTGCGGATATGCCTTTGCTCTTTTGAAAATAATCGGCAACGCCTTTTTTGTAGAGGCTTTTCAGCTCGCGGCTCAGCAGATATCCATACTGACGGCCCATTCGGCGATAGCTGCCGTGAAGAGCCAGCACGTTTATCTTTCCGCTCCGGTAAAGCCTTCCTCCTTCAAAAGATGCTATGGATCTCATAGGGACGTTGGTAACTTTTGTAACTTTCGGGTTAAAAATCTTCGTTGATGCCGTCTCTTATGATGTCAGCCCCTTTTTCGTCGAGATAATCGAGAAATATCATTCTGTCTCCATAAGAAGGAAGATTGAATTCAATGGTGAAGCTCTCCCAGTCAACCTTCGCCGGTTCACCGCCCATCTCCTTTGTCAGGAACCCGATGAATTCTTCCAGATCCGCCTTCGTCGCCAACCTTGCCTCAATTATTGCTTCAGTGCTCACGTGTGCCTCCTATCAACCAATCTCCTGCTCCAAGTTCTCAGCAGACTCTCTATTTACCGCAACTGGAAAGAATATGCAACTGATTTCGCTTTCAGCTATAATCTAGTTATAACACCCAGTACTTCAAGAAGGGCGCTGGCAAATTCCTGGTCATTTATGTGGTAAGGCAGAAGACGCAACGATATCCGCGACGGCAGCTTGTTCTGAATGGTCTTAGCAAATATACCCACTGCTTCTGCATCATAAAAAGGACCGCCTTCTTTGTCCCAGGCAGAGAATCCTTTCATGGGGACTACGACAGATACAGGGCCTTTCGCTGCGGCAAGATACCCATTCAGCTTTTTCGCTATTGCCCTTACCTCGCTTTTTTTGGTTCGCACCGTGGTAATAGCGGCATTATGAATGTGGTACGGCCTTCCGGGAAAACGTTTTTTTGCAGCATTCAACGGGCCCGTCACAAGGAAATCGGTGTTTCCGGGCACAAGGATCGTTGGCACCCCCTTCTTTAATGCAGCGAAGCCGCGATCCGGGCCCGCATCATAATCTCCCCCGAAGCAGTGGTCCACAAGCTCGTGCAGGGAAAGGTCGATCAGCGCCTCCACGTCTTCACCGCGGATAAACTCTTCCATTGCCTCGCCTCCCGACCCCACCGTATGGAAGACGACGATCTCCTTTCCGCTTTTCTCCAGTTCCTTCTTCAACATCTGGGCGCACGTCTCGGTAGTCCCAAGGGTAGAAAGGATTACGGGTGGTTTCGCATGAACGGGAAAGCCGACAGCGCCTCTCACCATGCCGGCCATGGCAAGGGCGCCATTCCGGATGATCTTTTCAGTAATTCGGTTTATCCCGGAAAGGTCACAAATCGAGTGGAGCATCATGATGTCCTTTGTCCCCACAAACGAACGGGTGTTGCGGGACGCCATGGTCGTGAGCATGACCTTGGGGAAACCCACGGGGAATTCCCTCATGACCCCTGTGCCGAGGGTGGTGCCCATAGAACCCCCGATGCCTATGATCCCCTTTATCTTCCCTTTCAGGTAAAGGTCCTTCGCACAGCGGGCCGCCCCTGCCGTCATCACTGCGAGCGATTCCCCTTCGCTCCCAAGTCTCTGTACATCGGCCAGCGTCATACCTCCGGCCAGCGCGGTCTCTTCCCTTGTTATGGTAACCGGCAATGGAGATGTTCCCATGATGCCTGCGTCCAGCGAGAGAAAAGGGACACCGCATTCCCTGAAGCATTCTTCTAGATAGAGGACCTCCCTGCCCTTGGTATCCATCGTCGCAACTATCAGGACCACACCCTCGCCTTCCATATAACCCCCTTATGCCTTTTAAGAAACAATATCCTGAACAGGACGTTGTTTGAATGATTATCATAAGAAAAAAATATTTGCAAGAAAGGCGGCTCATTCTTCCCCTTGACTTCAAAGGGAAACAATACTATAAATGGTGCTATGCCTATGAAGGCCAAATTAACAATGGAGGGGTTTTTATGATAAGGGTCGACACGCCTCTTGAATCATTGCCGCACATCGCAGCAAAAGAGCTTATGGGGGACATCTGGTTCTACCGCGAAGAGTGCCGCTACCTTCAGGACGCATGGCTCGAATATCCGAAGATATTCAAACCCGAGATGCTCATCGATAACGAAGACCCGGGGATCTTCTTCAGGTCTCACGGGAATTTTTCAATACCCGCTTCGTTCTACCTGCGCCCGCCTGAGGACCAGCAGGAACGCGAGAAGGACTACAGCCCTTTCCGGCACTTTAACGCCGTTGATTCCAACGTCTGCTTCAACCAGCTCTGCTTTGTCCTTTTCCTGGAAGGGTGCGACCGCGACCTGATACCCCTTTCTCACTTCGGATTCGACACCCACCAGGTGAGGAGGAGGCGCGTCACCGTCAACATACTCATCGCAAAGCTTGATACTACCTTTGTGCGCCGGATCGATCCCATGAAGTTCAGCGGCTGGATCGCACTGAGAAAGGTATATAAGAAGGATACCTTCACAAAATACAACCTGCCTTTCATGGAGCTCGACTTCCAGTTCGAGGACGAGAACGGCGGCCTCGCGGTGGGGGACTGCAAGCTTGTGATCTTCATACAGAACATCTGATTCAGGCTTTGTTCTTCTTCCCTGCGATAAGCAGCGCGAAGGAAAAGGCCATTGAGAGCAGGCACACAAAGCCGGCAAAGAAGTAGACTCCCCTGAAGCCTTTGAATAAAAGGGATACCTCGTGGCTTCCGCCTGAACCGGTCAAGATCGTCTTTCCTTCAGGGACTAACTGCGAGAATACTGCCTCGAATGCAAGGACGCCGAGCATCTGGCCCAGGGTATTGATCATGTTGAAGAGGCCCGACGCGACGCCCTGCAGCTCGGGAGGAGCGCACTGCATCGCCTGGCTGCTGTTCGGCGAGGCGAAGAGGCTCATGGAGAAGGCCATCCACGCC
Organism: Deltaproteobacteria bacterium UBA5758; assembly: GCA_002418945.1. Lineage (GTDB taxonomy): Bacteria > Desulfobacterota > Syntrophorhabdia > Syntrophorhabdales > Syntrophorhabdaceae > UBA5609. The sequence goes on from DIFC01000071.1 coordinate 29,769, forward strand.
ATAAAGACCGTGACGCTCATGATGCCGGGGGCCTGCAGCGTCAAGGCAAAGACAAGACAGCACAGGGTTCCGGAGAGCATCGCCGCAGTGCACAAAAGGCCGGGGTTTACCCGGTCAGACAGCCATCCTGCAAAAGGCGCTGCAACGAACACCACAAAGGCATACATCATGAAGAGGTAGCCCACCGTTGACGTGCCGATGCCTTTTGCAAGCTCAAGATAGAAAGGCAGGAGAAAGAAGTTGCCGCCGAGGAGAAAAAAACCGAAGAACATAGCGATTGCAGCCAGCATGAACCTCTTGTTTCGGAATATTCGGAGGTCCAGCATGGGGGCCTCGCAGTGCTTTTCGCGCCAGACGAAAAGAACGAGGAGAACGATCGAAACGATGAGGAGCCCAAGAAGCAGCGGCGACCCCCATCCGTAGCTCTGGGCGCTATTGACGGCATAGACGAAGAGGCTCAAGCCCAGCATGCTCAAAAGGACCCCTGTCCAGTCGAATCCGGCCTTTTCAGCCGGGGCCTTTGCCTGCTGGTCCCCGCCTCCCCCCATCGCCTTCTTCGTGACGAGGATCGCGGCGATTCCGAAGGGGATATTGATCAGAAAGATCCATTGCCAGGAAAGATGGGTAAGGATCAGCGCACCCACCGGTGCGCCTATGGCAAGGCCCAGGGCCAGAGAGGTCGACATGAGCCCGAAGGCAGAGCCGATCTTTTTCTTGGGCACGAAGAGGGGAATGATGGCATAGGCAGAGGTGACAAGCATGGCGCAGCCTGTTCCCTGGACAAAGCGGAAGAAAACCAGCGAATGGATATCCCAGGACACACCACACAGAAGCGACGACCAGGTAAATATGATGTAGCCCCAGAGGAATACCCTCCTGTGCCCTATCCTGTCTCCCAGTCTGCCGAAGAACAGGAGCGTCGTCGTGCTCGCAAGGAGATAGGCAAGGATGATCCGCGATACGACTGCGGTGCTCGTCTGGAAATACTCTGTGATCGTGGGCAGGGAGATGTTGACGATCGTGCTGTCCAGCTTCCACATAAAGGACGCGAAGACAACACTGGAAAGGATCAGGACATGGCCTGATCCTTTATTGTCCGGGAGCGGCTGATTTACATTCATATTCGACCACACGACAAAAATCGAAGCTGGGAATACAGTGCCGCAATAGCTCTGCTATGTCAATGAAAATAAATATAGCCTGCCCCCTTACCCTCTCCCGTCAGGGGAGAGGGAATAGGCTTTCATCAGTCATTTTACTTACCCCCTTCTACCCTCTCCCGCGGGGGGGGAGAGTGAACAATGTCACCCCGCAGCACGCTGCGGGGCATCATCCGGCTTCAAAGGAGATAACGGGGCCTTATCTCTTCAAGCCCTCATAGAAAGAGTTCTCTTTTTTTCTCAGGTTGTCCAGGCCGATGAGCTCATTAAATTCATGGAAATGGATCATCCTATCCATATAACCTGCGGAAGTTCCTTTGGCCATCAGTTCATCCATGACCTGCTTCACAGCCCAGGCGGCTGCGTACAAAGCGGTGATAGGATAAACGACCACATTGTAGCCGATCTCTTCCAGCTCCTTTACCGTTAACATAGGGGTCTTCCCGCCTTCAATCTGGATTGCCTTGGTCGGCGCATTTACCTCCCTGTTGATACGCAGCATCTGTTCCTTTGTAGTCGGCGCTTCAACAAAGATAAGGTCGGCCCCTGCCTCGCGATACCTGTTGGCCCTTTCTATCGCATCATCAATGCCATGCACCCCGAGCGCATCCGTACGGGCCATAATGACGAAGTCCTGATCCACTCTCGCATCGACTGCAGCCTTGAGCTTGGCAACCATATCATCGGCTTCGATCACCTGCTTTCCTTCCATATGGCCGCACCGCTTCGGAAAGAGCTGATCCTCTATGAACATCCCTGCGGCGCCCGTCTTTTCGAATTCACGCACCGTTCTCATAACGTTGAGGGTGTTGCCGTGGCCTGTGTCACCATCGGTGAAAACGGGTATATCTACGGCTTCCACAATGTTTCTCGTGTGGGCAACCATTTCCGGCAATGTAAGAAGGGAGAGGTCGGGTTTGCCAAGAAGGCATGCCGATGTCGGATACCCTCCCAGTGTGACCGTCTTAAAACCCGCCTTTTCTATAATCTTGGCCGAGGTTCCGTCGTATGCCCCCGGCATAACGAGGATCTCCTTATCCAGGATCATTTTTTTGAGCAACGTTGTTTTTCTCATACTATCCTCCTATGAAAATTCTTTTTATGATAATCTGCACTTCTTTTATATACTGAACACCTTGGCGGTCAAGTCGGTAAGGTTAAGTTCGCCAGCTCATCAGCCGGGGCTTTTATCCTCTCTGCCCATCTTTTTCATCACAGATTCAACAAGGCCTCCCGCCGTGATCAGCTCTGTTACGAATTCAGGGTAAGGAACGGCCGAGAAGGTAAGATTTTTCGTTACATTGCGAACCGTGCCCGTCGAGAGATCGATCTCAAGGATGTCTCCCGGATCGGTCGCGTCTACGACCTCTGTGCACTCAAGCAAGGGCAGGCCGGTGTTTATGGCGTTCCGGAAAAATATCCTCGCAAAGCTTTTCGCCACCACGGCCGCAACGCCTGCGCCTTTTATCGTCATGGGCGCTATCTCGCGGGAAGAGCCGCATCCGAAGTTGGTCGTCGCGACAATGATGTCTCCCTTGTCGACCCTTTTCCCGAAATCGGGGTCTATATTCTCCATACAATGCTTGCCAAGCTCCAACGGGTCGGAAAGATTCGCATACTTAGAAGCGATAATGGCATCGGTATCGATATTCTTGCCAAATTTATGAACTTTTCCACGTATCATCGGTCAACCACCTCCTTGGGATCTGTGAGCCTACCGGTAATCGCGCTGGCTGCCGCTACCGCCGGATTGACAAGGTATATCTCGGACCGGGGGCTTCCCATCCTGCCTATGAAGTTCCGGTTTGTTGTTGAGGCGCATCTTTCTCCTGCCGCCAGGATGCCCATATGGCCTCCCACGCAGGGACCGCACGTAGGGGGCCCCACAATAGCGCCCGCCCTGGCGAATACCTCTATGAGACCTGTCTGGAGCGCCGCAAGATAAACCTCCTGCGAGCCCGGTATGACGATGCATCGAATGTCTGGGTGTACCCTTTTGCCGCGGAGCACCCGTGCGGCATATTCGAAGTCTTCCAGGCGCCCGTTTGTGCAGCTCCCGATCACAACCTGATCTACCCGTACATCACTCACCTCACTGATGCTGCGAACGTTGTCCGGACTGTGAGGGAGTGCAACCTGCGGTTCAAGCTTTGACACATCGTAATCGATTATGGATGCGTAGTCGCTTTCGCTGTCGGTTGTATAGACCCTGTATGGCCTTGTTGACCTTCCTGCCACATAGGCCTTCGTTTTATCGTCCGCTGCGACGATCCCCGTTTTGGCGCCGGCTTCTACGGCCATATTCGCCATCGTAAACCTGCTGTCCATCGACAGCTCCTCAATGGCCTCTCCGGTGAATTCCATGGCCGCGTAAAGGGCGCCGTCAACGGTAATGCGCCCGATGGTATAAAGGATCAGGTCCTTTCCGGTAACCCAGGGAGGAAGCTTTCCTTGGTAATTAAATTTAATGGTCGGCGGGACCTTCATCCAGATCTCCCCGGTAACCATCGCCACGGCAATATCGGTGGAGCCCATACCCGTGGCAAACGCCCCGAGGGCCCCGTAGGTACAGGTGTGCGAATCAGCGCCGACCACAACATCGCCGGGCAGTACCAGCCCTTTCTCCGGGAGGTAGACGTGCTCAATCCCGCCATCGATCGCCTCTACAAACAGCAGGCCGTGTTTTTTCGAAAATTCCCTCAGCCGTTTGATCTGTTCCGCAGCGGCCACATCTTTATTGGGAAAAAAGTGGTCCATGACAAAGACGACCTTTTTGGGATCAAAAGGTCTTTTTGCGCCCATCCTTTCAAACTGATCCGCTGCAATATGCGCCGTAAGGTCGCTTGCCATGACCATGTCTACCTTTACATTTACAAACTCGCCGACCTTAACCGATTCTCTCCCGGCATGGGCCGACAGTATTTTTTCCGCCAAAGTCATTTAATCCTCCTCATAAGGTTTAGCCTGTGCTGCGACAGGACCAATTACGCTCGGTCTATCATATATACACATAGCCTTCCATGATCCTTCTCGCGGTCCGGTACATTACCGCCTTCTCCAGCTCGAATGCCCCGCCTTCATCACGGCAGCGCACATCCACGTTGATAAGACCCGAGAAGTGGCCGATTGTCACAGTCTCTCTGTCTTTATCTGCAAGGGAAATAAACTCGTCTACAATCGATCCCTTCAATTTTGCAGCCACCCCCGTAGTAACGCAGCCTGTCCCGGGATAGGCCTTGTGCATCATTCCGGCAGCGTATATCTTCGACATGATGGTGACGCCTTCCGTTTTCATTGGCGCTCCGGTAATGAAGTTCGTCCACGGCACAGGCTCCTGGACCAATGCAAGCATCGGCATGAAGATGCTTTTCCCTTCCAGCTTTGCCAGGCGCGCCGCTTCGAGGCGTATCTGTTCCAGGGATTCGATCAATTTCCTGTCCCCATCCATATCCTTTGCCGCTTCTGTTCCTTTGAGGCCAAGATCACTAGCCCTTACGAAGGCCACCGGCGTTGAGACATCGATAATGGTGGCCTCGATCTTGCCCACGCCTTTGACATCGAGCACATCCTTCCGGTTTCCCGTCGGCAAAAGGCTTCCCGTCAGGATCCCTGCAGTGCCTGAATAGTCCAGAGATATTTTTGAGCTCGTGCCCGGCACGCCGTCGATTGCGTAGTTGCCCTCGTAGACCGCTTTACCGGCGTGTGTCTCAAACTCAAGGCCGAGGTACTTGTCTACGTTCCTGCAAAAGACCCTCACGGTCGTTCGCGGCCCCTGAGCTCTTACCAGCCCCTCGTCAACGGCAAAGGGACCTACCGCTGCGGACAGGTTGCCGCAGATCGTGCCCCAATCAATGACCGGCTCGGTTACGCTGACCTGCCCGAAGACATAATCCATGTCTGCGTCCTTCCTGCTGGGCGGCCCTACAATGGCCACCTTGCTTGTCAGTAAATCGGCGCCGCCGAGGCCGTCTATCTGTCTCTTATCGGGGCTCCCCAGGACCCTTAAGACCGTTTTCGTTCTTTCCTTGATGTTTTCGGGCAGTTCATTGTCATGGAAGAAGACTCCCTTGCTCGTGCCGCCTCTCATAATAACGCATTTAAGTTTTGCCATTTTTTCTTACCTCCATATTATCTAAATTCCATTAATATGTCTCATCAACACACCGCTTTCAAATTAAGAGCCGAATACAAGGTTGGGCAGCCACAGGCTCAATTCAGGAAAAACTATGAGGATAGTCAGTACGCACAGGTCGCATGCCAAAAAGGGCGTAATCCCTTTGAAGGCATCCTCAAGTGAAACCTGGCCTTCAGCGGCGGCAACCGCAACATACACGTTCATCCCGACCGGCGGCGTGATCTGGCCTATTTCACACATCTTAATGAGGAATATCCCGAACCAGATGGGATCGAATCCAAGCTGCATGACAACCGGGAAGACAACCGGAATAGTAATACACAAGATCGCTACCGAATCGAGAAGCATGCCGAGCACAAAGTAAAGCAAGGCAAGGCTGAACAGGAACGCTGCGCGTGATATGTGGGCATCGCTGAGAAAAGAGGCCACATTGACCGGCAACTGGGTCACGCTCAGAAACCGTCCGAATATTATCGCCCCTATGATAACAAGAAAGATCATGCCCGTGGCCTTCATGCAGTCGACCAGGGCAGTGGGTATCTGGGTTTGCCGGACACCTTTCTTTACCACGGCGAAAAGAAGGGTGCCGAAGGCGCCCACGGCAGCTCCCTCTGTGGCCGTGAACCAGCCGGCAAAAATACCGCCCAGAACAAGGGCTGCAAAAAATATTATAGGCCATATCGAGACGAGCGCCCGCGCCTTTTCGCTCAGCCTGTAACCTTCCTTGACAAGGGGCGCCAGCGATGGTTTTCTTCGAACCCTTATATAGATCAGGGCTGAAAAGGCAAATGCCGATATGAAACCGGGCACGAACCCTGCCATGAACATCCTGCCGATCGATTGTTCGGTCAGTATGCAGTAAATGATCATCAAACCGCTTGGCGGGATCAGGGTGGCAAAGGTGCCGGCGGAACTGATCGTGCCGATTGAAAGCTTTTTGTCCATTCCACGCTTCAGCATTTCAGGTAATGCTATTTTTGTAAAGATACCTGCCGTGGCAAGAGAGGAGCCGCAGATCATTCCGAAGAATGCGGAGGCAAAGGTGGTAGCAATGGCAAGGCCGCCGTGCAGCCTGCCCAGGAGCTTGCTCATCGCCTCATACACCATCGCCCCTATGCCGCCGTTCAGGGCAAAGGACCCCATAAGAAGAAAAAGCGGCAAGGGGCTAAGATCGTAGGAGGCCGCCACTGCAAAGGGGCTCGACCCGAGTATATCGAGGCCGCCTCTTGCCCCCATGAGAAGACACATGCCCAATCCACCGACAAGGCTCAATGCCAATCCTATGTGAAGGCCTGAAAAGATAAGCACAAGGAGGGCGGCTACGCCCGCAGTTCCTACCAGTGTCGGGTCCATAATCATCTCCTCTTGTCAGTAACAGTTTTCGATTTCCCTTCGGGATGCACCAGGCTGATGATCAACTGGATCAGAAACAGAACGAACCCGACAAAAACGCCGCCCTTGGCCCAATACACAGGCATCTGAAAGCTCGCGCCGGGCAGGGCCTCCCGAATGCTGTATGAATCGTAGAAATTAAGCGCGGTCTGCCAGCTCATTACGGCAACGGTGACAACCGCAAGTACATAAACGATTGTTTTGACGATAAGGGCTGCCCGGGCCGGCAACCGCTGGACCACCAGTTGTGCGGAAACGTGCTGCATCGCCTCTTCGCACGGGGAAAATCCGGCAAACACAGAGAGGGCAAGAAAAATACCTACAATCTCGATGACGCCCTCGATCGACGCACCGAAGATAAACCGGCTTACCACCTCGATCACCAAAAGGATCATGATGAGAAATATGAGCATGCTGCCGATAGTTGCCGATATTCTGTTACGGATCGTCATTTCTCACCTCGCTATTCACATAAGCCATCGCTTTGATGCCTATCATAGGCTGTTATTTTGAATATTTTTCGGCCAGCTTCTTCGCCCGTTCCATCAAGGCCTTTCCCGGCTGTTTTTGTTCCTCGGCCTTCTTAATCCATTTTTCCAGAGACTCCTTTTCACTCGCATCTGCCCATGCGTTTACCTCTGAAACCGGAACGTCAACTACGGTGGCCCCCGCGGTCTTCATTTTGTTTCTGATGTCAACTTCCAGCGTCTTTATCTCTCCCGCGATCTTTTTTCCGTATTCTTTGCCTACTTCCGATATCACCTTCTGCACCTCTGGGCTCAGGCCGTCCCACACCTTCTTGTTGATAGTAATAAGGGCTACAGAGCCGGTGAATTGAGGGACGACGAGGACCGTGTGCTGCTTGCCGATCTCGAAAAGTCTATATTTAAAGTAGGAGATAAAGGCTGTATAGTTGGCCTGGACAGCCCCTTTTTCCATCGCCGAGTAGATTTCCGTGCCGGGAAGGAAGACTACCTTGGCCCCCAACGCGGTCATATGTTCTGCGTCATAGCCGCCCGCGCAGCGCACCCTCATGCCCTTCAGGTCGTTCAGCGATTTGAGGGGCCGCGGTCCGCCTGCAGCCATCTGACCGAAGTAATGGATGGCGACGAGCTTCTGGTTATACGCATTCAGAACGGCCTGAAGCTCCGGAGACTGCTCGTATAACTCAGTAAAGAATTCAGCCTTTTTCGCAGGATCCACAGGGCCCCTGATGAAAGGTTCACCGATACTCCATAGCGTCAGTTCCCTGGGAAAGTACGGTACAAATATGTACCCCATGTCGGCTGCTCCCGACTGAACACCGCGGAGCGTCTCCCTCTCTTTCAACAACGATCCTGCAAAGTAATTTTGAAACTTTACCGCCCCTTTTGTCCTTTTCTCGATCTCATCCGTGAGCCATGTCATGGCCTCGCCTTCAAGACCCCTCTGTGGGGTATAGATGGCAAAGCGGATCGCCTTGGCTTCTCCATAGGATGGAGTTGTTCCTGCAAAGAATAACGCCATAACGAGGCCGCACAACACCAGACAGCTTGCCCAACCTTTAAACAATCCTGCATTAAAGATCCTTGCCCTTTTCATTGGAATTCCTCCTTTTGTTGATATGACCGGGCGTCCGGGAAACGCTCCTGATCACTTTTTTGTGGTAAACACCACCAGAAACCTGGCAGGTTTATCCCCTATGCTCCTTGAGTAATGAGGCTTGCTGGAATCAAAGATATAACAGTCACCCTCTTCCATAATATAGCTTTTGCCGTCATAGACAAATTCCTGCTTGCCCTCCAGCATGAGGGTCACCTCCTCTCCTTCATGTATCAACGGTTCCTTTGGGAATTCAAAACCGGCGGTCAGCATGAATGCATCCATCAGTCTGTTCACCTTTTTGTATGTCAGGGATTCATACCTGTACTCAGGTCTCCCGTTCGGCCTGACGACCGTTCGACGTTCCGCAGGTTTGACGATGGAAAGGTGTTCATCGTTTTCCCTCGGGATTTCGCCTGTCAGCAGAAAAACGACATCGACGTTGAGTACGTATGCTATTTTTGTCAAGGTGCTGATTGGCGGCTCCCTTTTCATGTTCTCTATCTGGGAAAGATAACTTTTGGCAAACCCTGTCTTTTTTGCCAACTCTTCTAAAGTAATACCCTTATTTCTTCTTAACATCTTGATTCTATTAGCTATAGACTCCTGCATCTCTTTTGTTTTCTGTTCGGCAGCCTTCATCATAGTTTTATGATTACACTATTAGCAAACTTTGTCAAGAATAAATGCGATTATTTTTTGCTAAAAGAAGACATTGAGGGTTTTGAGCTGTTAAAAGTGGAATAACTGAAGCCAGAAGAAAAAGGCGGTCTCTTGACGCCTCAGGCCAGACATGTTACCGACTGGCTGTCGTGCTGGTCCTCTTTGCCCTTGTGCCTCATGAGGAAATCCAGGACAGTGCGGGCGTAGTCCTCGGGCCGCTGTTCATAGGTATTGTGACCGCATTTGGGGAAGACAGCCAGCTCGCCCTTTTTAAGATGTCGATACAAGGAAACTGCCTGCTCTACGCGAAAGATCGAGCTGCGGTCCGGGTAAAGTACAAGGGCAGGACAGGAAACCAAAGGCAGGACCGGGCGGAGGTTAAAATACTCCACGCCATAGGCGCCGCCGTATTTGACAAACTGATTGTAGTTCATCTCTGCCTTTTCTCCGTGCCATTCAACCATCCTCGCCTTAAGGGCCGGGTCCAGATCGGTAAATCGTGGCGCAAATTTCATGGCGTTGAGCTCAACCGTGGTCAACTCGCCGTAGCACTGGGTACTGGCAACGGTCAGGGTCTTGACCTCGCCGGGGTATTTGGCCGCGTAATCAACTCCGACAACACCGCCTTCACATTGCCCCACCAGGTGGCACCCCTTTATGCCGAGGGCCTCTTTTAATACCCTCAGTTCCTCCACGCTCTCAGGCCTGTAGCGGTCGGTCTCGTAAAAGTCCGGAAAGCCATCTCCCCGTTCCGACCTGCCGTAGCCACGGCGGTCGTAAAAAACTACCCTATAGCCCTTCTCCACAAAACGCGGGTAAATATTATTCCAGATCTTTGCGCAGCCGAATCCGTGGTGCAGGAGGATGACAACATCACCTTCTCCGTGGACCTCATAATAGATCTGGAAGTTATTGATCTTTTCGAATGGCATGCGGTTCTCCTTTGTTCAACGTTCAACGTTAAGACAAAACAGATAAAATATAACGGACAAACTCAAAAAACTCAATAAAGGGTTTGTTGCTGAAAGCCGACGGCTGATCGCTGACAGCCCTTCTAAAGCTTCATCTCCAGATTGATCATGTCTCCCCGCTGGAAATTCATCTTTTCGAAGAACCTCATCAGGTCCCATTTCTTCCACTCGACAAAGACATAAATAGTATCAACGCCTACTTTCTTGAACATCGAATACATTTCCCTGAAGAGAAGCTGGGATACCCCCCTGCCCTGCCATTCCTTGACGACCCCGAGGGTATCGATCCACCCTACATTTTCCGGTATGCCGTACTCCCATCCGCTTGCCTTCCCCAGGATAAAGCCGATCATCTTCCCTTCAACCTCTGCTGCCAGCGAAGGCACGCCCGATGTCTCCGCATTTTCGAGCTTATATTCCCAATACTCCCTCCTGTCCTTGCCGAGAAGCGAGATGTCGATCGCGCTGACCGCGTCGAGGTCTTTTATTGTCAATGGTCTTAAGCCTATTTTCTCTGTTGGATCCAAGCTGCACGTCCTCCGTGTCATATCAGATTTTTATCGGAGCATATCTTTTTAGATCAGATGTTCAGCTGAAAGTTTATCATGTCGCCACGCTTGAAGCCCATCTTGTCGAAAAACTGGAGGAGGTCCCAGTCTTTCCAGTTAACAAAAACATAGATCGTTTCAACGCCGACCTTTTTGAACATCGAGTGAAGCTCTTTAAAAAGGAGCCTCGCTATGCCTTTCTTCTGGTACTCTTTCACAACTCCTATCGTGTCGATCCATCCCACGCTCTCCGGTATCCCGAATTCCCACCCGCTCGCACTGCCGAGGATGAAACCTATGACCCTGCCGTTTACCTCTGCAGCCAGAGAGGGGACGCCGGATGTCTCCGCACGTTCGAGCCTGGTTTCCCAGTAACCCCTCCTTTTTTTACCTAAGAGAGAATAGTCGATATCGACTACCGCGTCGAGGTCTTTTATTGTTAAAATCCTCAACTTGACCGGTTCCATTAAACCCATTACCAACCCCTTCCCCTGCTGTGTTTTGTTTGTATTTTATGTCGTTTCTACCATGAAGTATAGCAGTGGAAATGGACTTGTCAAGAAACCGGCGGTTATTTTCCTAAACCTTTTGTATACAAAAAATTGCCCCATGTTGCTTATCACGCAATAAAAAGGTTCTTGGTAGAGAAATTAGGGTCGCTTGTCAGGTTCACCCCCAGGCGACGCAAGCCTGCCTCGTCTCCAGGTGTAGGGATATGGGTCATGTGCACCTCGCAATCGCGAAGCTCCTTTAACGCCTCAATGGCCAGTTGCGCTGCCGGATTGGTCATCGCGCTGATGCTCAGGGCTATGAGCGCCTCCTCCAGATCGAGGCTGACAGTTTTTTCTTTCAGGATCTCAGTTTTAAGCTTGCGGACGGACTCGGTAATATAGTCCGGCAAAAGCTGCAGCTTGTCCGGGATGCCCGCCAGGTGTTTGATCGCGTGGATTATGAGGCTCGTCGCTGCATGCATGAGAGTTGAATTGTTTCCGGTAACGATAGCGCTGTCCCTCAACTCGATCGCGGCCCCGCAATAGATCCCTTCGTTTCCCTTCTGTTCGTTCTGCCCTGCCAGGGCTGCCTCCCTGGCAGGCCCGACGACCCTCCGGTATTCCGGCTCCAGGTTGCGTTCCTTGATCAAAAGCTTGACCCGCTGCACAGTCTCCTTGTCGGCAAACCCCATTGCGTACTCACAGCGATAGCGGAAATAGCGCCTGATGATCTCCTGCCTGGAAGCCTCTTTCGTGCTCTCGTCGTCGGTTATGGCAAAACCGGCACGGTTTACCCCCATATCTGTCGGTGATTTATAGAATGATTCACCGCCTGTTATCTTTTCCAGTATCCTTTTCAAAACAGGGAACACCTCCACATCGCGGTTATAATTGACCGCTATCTCTCCGTGGGCCTCCAGGTGGAAGGGGTCGATGATGTTAAAGTCCCTGATGTCCGCTGTCGCCGCTTCGTAAGCCACATTGACAGGGTGCTTGAGCGGCAGGTTCCAGATGGGGAAGGTCTCAAACTTGGCATATCCAGACCTTATTCCCCTGCGTGAATCGTGATAAAGCTGCGATAGGCAGGTCGCCAGCTTGCCGCTGCCCGGCCCAGGGCCCGTGACGACAACCAGGGGCTTCTCTGTCTCAATATACTCGTTGACTCCGTACCCTTCGTCGCTGACGATCAGCTCCACATCGGTAGGATATCCCCTCGTATATTTGTGGGTATAGACCTTTATCCCGCGCCTCTCAAGTTTATTCTTGAAAAGCACGGCTGCCGGTTGATTATCAAAACGGGTAATGTTTACTCCCAGTACGTCTATCCCCCAGTTTCGCAGGTCATCGATGAGCTTCAGGGCGTCGGAATCGTAGGTAATACCGAAATCGGCCCGTATCTTCTTTCTCTCAATATCCCCGGCGTAGATGCAGAGAATAATATCTGCCTTGTCTTTCAGCTCCGCCAGGAGCCTCATCTTGATATTCGGATCATACCCGGGCAAGACCCGCGCGGCGTGGTAGTCATAAAGGAGCTTTCCGCCGAACTCAAGGTACAGCTTATTGTTGAACATCTTTGCCCTTCGGATAATCTCCGATGTCTGCTCATCAATGTATCGTTCATTGTCGAAACCGCTTTTTCTGATCATTTTTTCTTCCTTTGGGTTTTCTCTGTTTTATTCTCTAGAAGATTATAGTAATATAAATTCACTCAAAAAAAAATTACATAGCAAAAAAATAAACTTTGACATAGACAAGATTAATTGTTTTTGCTAATGTTTTTAATTGGTTAGTTTCAGGAGAATGTACCTGTGAAGATAATCATCGTTGGCGCAGGTGAAGTAGGGTTCCATCTCGCGAAAAAGCTTTCTTTTGAAAAACACGACCTGGTGATCGTCGAAGAAAGCCCTGAACAGTGTAAAAAGATAGAGGAGATGCTCGACATCTCGGTAGTACAGGGCAGCGGATCGGACCAGAAGACCCTGAAAGGGGCCGGCATTGACAAAGCGGATATGCTTATCGCTGCCTCCGGGGTAGATGAGGTCAACATCATAGCATCCATGGTCGCCTGGAAGTCCGGCGTCAGGCTAAAGGTCGCGCGGGTGCGTAATCCTGACTATTACAGCCCCGATTCTATCCTGAAGCAAAAAGACCTCGGCATTGACCTTTTTATCCACCCGGAAGATGAGGTAAAGGAAGAGATCGTCAGCCTCCTTATGCGGGCAACGGCTTCGGAGATAGTCTCTTTTGAAAACGAAAAGATACTCTTTGTGGGTTTGAAACTGGATGAACAATGCCCTTTCCTCAACCTTCAGCTCAAGGATATGACATCAGAAGAAATGAGAAGAAAGTTCCGTATCGTGGCGATACAGAAAGCAGACAAGACTATCATCCCCACAGGCGAGGACTATATCAACAAAAACGATCAGATATTTGTCGTAACGCAGGAAGGAAACCTCCAGGATCTCCTTACCATGACGGGCAAATCCAACTCCAGGCTCGAAAAGATCATGATCCTCGGTGGCGGCAAGATCGGCAGGGCCGTTGCCCTGAGCCTTGAAGAAAAAGGGCTCGAAGTAACGATTGTCGAGTCCAATAAAGAGAAATCTCTGAGGCTCGCGGAGGAGCTTAAAAGGGCTACGGTAGTTCAGGCAGACGGGGCCGAGATAGACATGCTCGTAAGAGAGGGTTTACGTGATTCAGATGGGTTTGTCGCCGTTACCTCCGATGACGAAACCAACATCATCTCCTGTCTCCTTGCGAAGCATCTTGGAATAAGAAAGGTTATAGCGCTTGTCAGCAGGCCGGACTATATACCCCTCATGAGCGTCATCGGGATCGATTCTACGGTAAATATCCGTCTTGCCACTGCAAAGGCGATCCTGCGTTTCATCAGGAGGGGCGACATCCTCTCTGTCGCGCTCTTTCACGGCATAGAGGCGGAGGCCATAGAGTTCGAAGTAAAAAAAGGGAACAAGATCGCCGGGAAGCCCCTCAAAAAGCTGAGCCTCCCTGACGGAAGCCTAGTTGCGGCGATCGTCCGCGGCGAAGAAGCCTTCGTACCTCACGGTGAAAACATCATCGAGCAGGGCGACAAGGTGATCTTTTTTGCCCTGCCTCAGGCGATCAGGAATCTCGAAAGCAAATTTTCCTGAGATGAAAAACATACCATGAGATTATCGAATATCTTCTACGTCCTCGCCCGGCTTTGCCTCCTGCAGGGTTGCGCCCTTCTTCTCCCCCTTGCCTTTGCCCTCTATTATAACGACGGCATGATCCTGATCTTTTCCGTACTCGCGGCGGCGCTGATCCTGCTGAGCCTCACGACGAAGCTCTACCGCGAGACGCCTTCGGAACTGACCATCCGCGAAGGGTTCCTGATCGTCACATTATCCTGGCTCTCCCTTGCCTTCTTCGGCGCCATCCCATTCATAGCATCAGGACACGTAAATGGGTGTATCGATGCCCTGTTTGAGACCATCTCGGGCTACACCACAACCGGCGCAACCATACTGACCGACATCGAGCTGTTGCCGAAAAGCCTTCTGGTGTGGCGAAGCATGACGCATTGGCTTGGGGGAATGGGGGTCATTGCCCTGGCAGTAGCGATCTTTCCCTTTCTCGGCGTCGGCGCGATCCAGCTTTTCAAGGCCGAGGTCCCGGGGCCGACCAAAGACAAGATCTCTCCACGGATCAGCGAGACGGCAAAGATCCTCTGGTGGATCTACGTCGCGTTCACCGCGGCAGAGATATGCCTTCTCATGGCGGGCGGCCTTAATTTCTTTGAATCCCTGTGCGTAACTTTCGGCACCATGGCTACCGGCGGCTTTGCCCCGCTTAACGCGAGCATAGCAACATATTCCCCCTATATCCAGTACACGGTGGCCTTCTTCATGCTCATAGCAGGCATCAATTTTAACCTCCACTATTGGGCATTCAAAGGAAAGCCCTCGTATTACATAAGGAATTCCGAATTCCGGCTCTTCCTCTCCGTAATCGCCATCGCTTTTGTCTTTGTGGTCGCTATGCGGGTCCTCTCGGGCTCGAACTTCTCGGAAGGATTGCTCAGGAGCTCCATCTTCCAGATCATTTCCATCATTACAACAACCGGATTTATTACTGACGATTATGAGTTGTGGCCTTTCGTAACGCAATTCGTTCTTTTGCTGCTGATGCTCGTCGGAGCCTCTTCAACTTCAACTGGCGGGGGTATTAAGAACATCAGGATATTGATCCTCTTTAAACAGATCGGCGCGGAGTTCAAGAAAAGCATCCGTCCTCGGGGGGTCTTTCCTGTAAAGGTCGGCGACAAGGCCATCTCTGAAGGGGTGGTGTCCAATACGGTGGCCTTCATCGTTCTCTATGGCATGATCTGCCTTGGGGGCGTCTTAATCATGACGATGCTGGGGCTCGATATTGACAGCGCCATCGGCTCTGTTGCCGCTACCATCGGGAACGTTGGCCCGGGCATAGGCTCTGTGGGCCCCGTAGAAAATTATTCTCACATTCCTGACGCAGGCAAATTGATATTGAGCTTTCTTATGCTCATCGGCCGTCTCGAGATCTATACGGTGCTCCTGATCCTCCTTCCCCGTTTCTGGAAATAAACCGCTATCTGCGTGCCTTTTCGGCAAGGGCCTTCCCGAAGAGCGCTGCGCCGATCGCGCCCGCAATCTGCGTGTCAAACGGGAACCCTCTCTCTGCGTAAGCCTTGTTGTGCCACTTAGCCTCACATGCCTCGAGGCCAAGCTCTTTTGTAAGCCTTTTCACGACGCCCTGGTTCTTTGCGATACCGCCGGTTATGGCAAATTCTCTTTCCACGTTCACCTTTTCGAGAAGCGATAGAACCCTGTGAGCCATCGCCGAGCAGTACGCTGCCAGAACTTTCTCTTTCGGCCACCCGGCCCGGAGCAGGGTTGCGGCCTCCGATTTTGCGAAGATAACACAGGTCGAGCTCACGGGAGGAGGCTCTTCCGCAACGTTCAGGGACATCTCTCCAATGTCCTCGATGGGAACGCCCAGGAGGTCGGCAAAGACTTCCATGCCGCGGCCCGTGCCTGCCGCGCACTTATCATTCATTAGAAAGGCAACGACCTTGCCTTTATCGTCGATCTTGATGGCCTTGCAGTCCTGTCCCCCCATGTCAAGAACTGTCCTTACTGCAGGGCCATACATCCAGTTGGCACCCCTTGCGTGGCAGGCTATCTCTGTTATTGCCCTGTTGCCGAAAGGCACATTAACACGGCCGTAGCCGGTACCAACGGTAAAATGAATATCTCTCAATGTCAGGCCGGTTCCTTCAGTTGCCTTGTTGAAAACGTTTATTGCACTATCCGGGCTGTTGGAGCCGGTCCTTATATTGCCGTAACAGTAAAGCTCACCGTCTACCATGATAACGCCTTGCGTACTGACGGAACCAACATCAATGCCCGCCGTGATATATTTACCCTTCTTCCAGTCGATCTCAAGGTTTGTCCATCGCGATTCCGGCCACCTCCAGAATTCCTTCTTTCCGTCCGACATAGCGTTATACCTCCGTCATTCTTTACTCTGCCGCTGCGACAGCTGCGCCAATCGCGCCGACATACTGGGGATCAGCCGGGACGCTGATTGTAATGTTCAGCTCCTTCTCTACAGCTCTGATGAATCCCCTGTTGAGGGCCATACCGCCGGTCGCCGCTACATCCTTCTCAACGCCGACCCTTCTCATCATGGACACGACCCTGTCCCCGATCGCATTGAGCACCGCTCTTGCGATATCCGCCTTTGCTGTCTGTGAGTGGATAAGGGACACAAGCTCCGACTCAGCAAACACCGCACATTGCGCGTTCATGTCGATCTCTTTTGTGGACCGGTCATAGAGGTCACCCATCTTGTCAACATCCGTCTCAAGGGCCCTTGCCACCGCCTCGACAAACGTTCCGGCCCCTGCCGCACATTTTTCATTGATCGCATAGTCAACGACATCGCCGTCCTGACTTAACCTGACCGCCTTTCCTTCCTCAGCTCCTATATCGATGACTGTGCGGACATTAGGCATGATAAACCTTATCCCTTTTGCTGCGGCGCTTACTTCCGAGACCTCTCCCTGTGCAAAATCACAGCCTTTTCTTCCGGCGCCGGTTATAAAGACTTTCCGGACATCCTTTTTTGCGATACGGGCCGCGCTTAGCGCCTCATTATATACATTTTCAGCGGCTGCCTTCGTATCAAGACCTGCAGGCGCCATTGCCTTTCCGACAACCCTGCCGTCTTTCATGATCACGGCCTTCACGTTTTTTGCGCCGCTATCTATACCTGCCGTTATCATCCCGTACCTCCTTGAGACGGTTTTTGCATTTTTGACGTTTCCACGGTGGGCATCGTTCCATGCCACCATCATTAAATGCCAACCTTGTGCTTAAATTAACAAAATCAAACGATGTTATCAATACATAAAGGGAGGGGGAACATTTGTTCGGCTTGCACCTAAACTCAATAAATGTTGTCAACGTGTTTCATCGCTAATCCCTTATGGCTGCAAAAAAGCTCATATTCATGGCCGGCAAGCTATTAAGGATAGTGGCTTTTGTGTTTGAATATTCAGGAAAAATTGCTATAATACGGGATGCGAATACTCTGCCTCGACGTGGGAAATAAGAAGATCGGGGTTTCCATGTCAGATCCCACCCTCAGCATAGCGCAGGCGCTCAAGGTATACAGAAGAGGTTCCCTTCGGGAAGATTTGAAAGAGTTCAGGGCCCTCATTGCGGAATACGATATTGAAAGGATAGTCGTGGGGCTCCCGAAAGACTTGAGCGGCCTGGTCGGCAAAAAGGCTCAAGAGGTTTTGGAATTCGCGGAAATCTTAGAAAAACACGCAGGGGTGCCTATCGTGCTCTGGGACGAACGCTTCACCACCAATGAGGCTCACAGGGTCTTTGAAATGGCGAACGTCAACCATAAAAAGCGGAAACCATACCTGGACATGATGGCATCGCAGCTAATATTGCAAGGGTACCTGGATGCTAACGGGCCGCGATAAAAAGATCATTATGGCCGCCCTCATCATCCTCCTGGCTACCCAGACCATTATCTTCGCATGCATCCCGCGGGATACGGACAATACAATCATTAATATGGTTGTGAAAAACGGAACAAGTTTGTATAGTATTGCAGACCGGCTTAAAGGGGATGACCTGATCTATTCGTCGCACCTTTTTGTCCTCTGTTCAATGTTGTACAGTGGAAAGTTGATGGCAGGCGAATATGCGCTGAAAAGGGACATGTCTACAATAGAGATCGTCAGGAAGATGGCGCGCGGCGAACGCAATATCTACACCTTGAAAATAGTGGAAGGCCATAATGTCTTCAATGTTGCCGATGCGGTCGACAGGTCGAAGATTATGGAAAATGGCGCATTCGTCGCCCTGGCCAAGAACCATGGATACCTGAGAAAGATAGGCATCATGGCAGATTCCATCGAAGGCTACCTTGCGCCGGATACCTATCATTATAGCAAGGAGATAGAGGTCGAAGATTTTATAGAAAAAATTGTTCAGCGAGGCTTTAAATTTTTCGCAAAAGAGGATATAAAGAAGCGGATGGAAGAGATGGGATTTGACATGCACAAGACCCTCACGCTGGCATCAATGATTGAGAAAGAGGCACGATTGAAAGATGAAAAACCCTTGATCTCCGCTGTTTTTCATAACAGGCTGAATAAGGGTATGCCGCTTGACTGCGACCCGACGGTCATCTACGGGACAGGCGTATTTGACGGCCCCATAACCCGTTCCCATCTCAATTCCTATACCCCATACAATACTTATACGTTCAAAGGACTGCCTAAGGGGCCCATCTGCAACCCCGATAAAAACTCTATAATAGCAGCCCTCTATCCTGCCCAGGTTGATTTTCTTTACTTTGTCTCAAAAAATGATGGTACCCATATCTTCTCAAAAGATATGAAGGAACATAACCGGTTCGTAAATATGTACCAAAGAGGAAAAAACACAAAAAAATAAGTAAAGGAGGAGTGTATGGCAAAAGATGTAGCAGTAATTGGTGTGGGCCAAAGTTCGTTTGTGAGAGGCTATGAAGGCTCCATCAGGGAACTCGCCTTTGAAGCATTCAGGGAGGCCATGCAGGACGCAGGCATTACCCAGAAGAACGTTGATGCTTCGATCTTCTGTTCGGCCCCTGAATATGATAAGCAGAGGTCGCCTGCCGGTGTCCTTGCCGAGTATCTGGGGTTGATCCCCCAGCCGACCTTCTATATTGAGACCGTCTGCTCATCGAGCAGTTCCGGCGTGAAGGTAGCATACAGCATGATCAAGGCGGGCCTCCACGACGTCGTCGTGGTGCTCGGATTCCAGAAGATGTCGGAGATCACCTCCGCCGAGTCACAGGAGAGGATGGGTCGCGGCGCAGATATCCAGTGGGAGGCGCCCTTCGGCACCATGATGCCCGCTTACTATGCGTTGTACGCACAGGCCTACATGGCGAAGAACGGGCTGACCCACGACGACATGATGAATGTAAGGATAAAGTCAGGCACCTACGGTCAGACCAACGAGAGGGCGGTCTACCGCAAGGGCGTAAAGGCGTCAGACTTCGATGCGAGCAACCCCGATGCGAGAATGGCCGGTGCCGTTGCGTGGCCGATCCGGGTCGGTGATGCCTGCGCAAACGCGGACGGCAGCTCCTGCGTTATTTTGGCGAATGCGGAAAAGGCGAAGGCCTTTTCGAAGAAACCTGTGTGGATCCTCGGCATAGGCGCCGCCTCCGAAGCCGTCAACATGGCTGCAAGGCCGGATTTTGCAAAAGGCTTAAGCGTCGGCTACAATGCAGCGGCCGAAGCCTACAAGATGGCCGGTTTAACGCCAAAGGATATAAAGGTAGCCGAGGTCCACGACTGCTTCACCATTGCCGAGATCATGGCATATGAAGGCCTCGGTTTCGCGCCGATGGGTGAAGGCAAACAGCTTATCCGTGAAAAGGCAACATACAAGGAAGGCAGGATTCCGGTCAACGTTGACGGCGGCCTTCTCTCCAAGGGGCACCCGATCGGAGCGACCGGCGGCTCACAGATAAGGACTATCGTTCTGCAGCTTCGCGATGAGGCAGGTTCTATGCAGGTGCCCGGCAGCCCGGACATCGGCCTCGTACACAACGTCGGCGGTGTGGGCCTTTACGGCAACGTGACAATATTTGGGAGGTGATAGAATGGGATTCGAAAAATTTGGAAGAAAAAGCTTTACCGGTGTGACAAAGACAGCAAAGTTTGTTGACCTGCTGACAGAAGGCAAGGTCGAAGGGACGGTATGCAAGCAGTGCGGGGCAAAATTCTTCCCGCCAAGGGCAGATTGCGCAAGCTGTCTCTCGAAGGATATGGACTGGTTCGAGATGCCGAAAAAGGGCAAGCTCGAGACCTTTACCATCGCCTATTATGCACCCTTCGGCTTCGAAAAGGACTGTCCCTATACGATGGGCCTCGTTGATTTCGGCGAACTCAAGCTCTTCGCAAGGCTCTCGAAAGACCTCAAGCCAGAGGATGTGAAGGTCGGCATGGACGTTGCCATCAAGCCCCTGCAGTACGAAGACGGCCAGATGTCCTTCGAGATCGCAAAGGCGTAACGAAAAAACCCGGTCGCGAGTTATAGTTAACAAGTCCCGGGTTTGAACAACAATGGATAAGAAAGGCTGCGCTGAACGGCAGCCTTTCTTATTTCGTTTTCATAACGGTCCGTAAGGTATATACTTACCCTATCGATGATCACGAAAGAGTTCATCCTCACACTATTCAACGCCGCCGGGATGAGGCGGTGGAACGACAAGATCAGGCCTGTAGAGCTCATGGAGCTCGACAAGCAGGCACACAAGATGACCATAGCGTATTTTCTCGGGAAGTTCGAAGGGGACCGGAAGGATTTAAGCTGGAAGGAGATCATCGAAGGCGCCCTTTTCGAGTTCCTTGAACGTCTTGTCATCACCGACCTCAAGCCGCAGATATTCAACAGGATAAAAGAGGACCCGGGACAATACAGGCGCCTGAACGAATGGGTCTTTAAAAAACTGGGGCCTACCATCGCTCCGCTGGGGGAGGCGTTCGCAAAAAGGTTCCACGAATACTTTTCCGGCACAGACAACACCATCAGCAAGAGGATCTTGAGCGCTGCACATTTTTATGCTACCCGATGGGAGTTTGACATCATTGAGCGCGCGAACCCTCACGGCTATGAGATACCGGAGATAAGGTCATTCCTTCAGGAAAGGCAGGAAAAATATTATGACCTGAAGGGCATCCAGCAGCTTGCTCTCTACGCGAAGTACAGGAACTTTCTTGACCTCTGCGGGCAGCTCAGGTTTCAGCTCCGGTGGAGCCACATAAACATGGTGCCGAGGACATCAGTCCTGGGGCATATGCTCGTTGTCGCCATCCTCTCTTACCTCGTCACCCTTGAGATGAACGGGTGTCCGAAAAGGTGTTTTAACAACTACTTCACGGGCCTGTTCCACGACCTGCCTGAAGTGCTCACCCGCGATATCATTTCGCCTGTAAAGAGGTCGATCGCGGGCCTTGACAAGCTTATAAAAAGCTATGAGAAGGAACAGATGGAAAAAGAGGTCTTCAGCCTCATCCCCGGCGAGTGGGAACCTGAGATAAGGATGTTCACGGAGGACGAATTCAGCAGCGTCATTGTCAGGGACGGAAAAACAGTAAAAACAACTTCTGAAGACATCTCGGCGTCCTTCAACATGGATGAATATAATCCCCGTGACGGCGAAATGATCAAGGTCGTAGACGACCTCGCTGCTTATGTCGAGGCATACTGCGCCCTTGAAAACGGCGTTAAATCAAATGATCTCCATGATGCCCGAAGCTCCATAGGCGAAAAATACAAAGAGAAAGTGATCGATAGCATCAATTTCGGGGAGATCTTCAGAGAATTCTCGTGATAACCTATAGCTCATATAAAACTGTTCAACGTTCAAGGTTCAATGTTCAACGTTACAAACAAAACAGACCTGCTGCCTTGGTCGGCAAGTTATCATACCAAGTTGCATTCAAGCACATTCAAAAATATAGTGAGGCGATGAAGGCGGAATTCGGGCAATGACACATTCTGCATCTACCTGGCGTCTTTGATCTGTCTTTTTTAACGTTGAACATAGAACGGATTTTTGCCTAACGATTTACGGGTTCTGCTGGCGACTGTCTGCTGGTTTACGCTTCGCACTCACCGCCGGGATCGCAGATGATCTCATTGCCTAGCTCATTAACATCCCCCTGCGTTACAGGATAATGCTGTTCGAGCAATTCTCCCGCCTCTTTGATCGCCTCGCACAGGGCATCGCAGGCGCGCCCCTCATGGATGCCTTTTGAGACCATATCGGCGAACCTGTTCAGCGCCTCCTGCTTGATCTTTACGAGAATGCCTATGTCAGCGAGCACCCATACCTTTCTTTCAAGGATAGAGATGAAAAAGAGAAAGCCTGTATTTTGCCTGGTCTTGTATAAACCATTGTCATAAAAGGCCTTGACCGCCCGCTGCCTGACTGCGAGCTCCTCCCTCTCTCTGCCCATGAAAACCTTTTTCAATTGCGGTGCACGCTGAAAGACAAAGCGGGCGGGGAAAAATAAGAGGAACGACAGCGGGACATAGAACCAGAGCGAGGCATGAAAAAAGACCGCTGATACAATAAAGGCGACAAGGCTCGCCGAAAACACGGCGCCGATCACTTCGGCCTCTCTGTAGTAGCTGCTTTGATCCACAACCACAACAGCTATCTCGCCTATCGTTTTCAGCTCCACTCCTTTGGTAGCATTTTTGATCCTTCCCTGCTCATCTTTGGTAAAAAAATGTTCTGTCTTTTCGTGATATCTCATTACCAGCTCCCCGATGCTCCGCCGCCGCCGAAGCCGCCTCCGCCGCCGCTAAAACCACCGCCAGAACTAATCCCGCCGCCGGTTCCGCCGGAACCCCACGAACCGCCGGAATAAAAGGAGCCCCCACTGTGTCTGCCGGAAAAGATGGTCGGCAACAAGATTCCCAGCAACAACCCGAGAATGCCCAGCAGGATAACCGTTATTACGGGAAGACCCAATACGAAGTAAGCGATAAAAGGCAATCCCAGGGCACCCGCAGCGCCTCCCAGGAACCGCGAGAACCTGCTAAGGACATTAAGGGCAATGGCACTGAAAATCAATATTGCCGGAAGGGGAGACCCTTGCTTCTTTCTGGAAGTGGCGCCTTTTCCCTCTGCCTTAAACTCTCCCCGCGATGCATCCACCAGGGCATGGACCCCGGCGGTAAAACCGCCATTGTAATCATTGCGCTTGAAACGCGGTACAATAACAAGATCGATGACCCTCCCGGCGGTGAGATCCGTGAGCCTTCCTTCCAGTCCGCGCCCGACCTCGATGCGAATCTTTCTCTCCTGGCTCGCTACGAGAAAGATTATCCCGTTGTCCTTTCCCTTTTGCCCTATCTTCCAGGCCTCCGCCACTTTTACGGAAAACTCTTCAAGCACTTCGCCCTGAAGCGAAGGAACAGTGAGAACCACAAGCTGCGTAGAATCAGACTGCTCGAAGGCCCTTAGCTCCGCTTCGAGGTTCTCCTTCGTCTGAGCGGACATCATATTCGCATAATCGTTGACATATCCGCGCAGGGGAGGGACGTCGAGGGCAAAAGCGGTGAAGCGGTGAAGCGGGGAAGCGGTGACAGGGAGAAGAAAAGACAAAACAAGGAGCAAAAAATAGATAGAAAATAATAATCGAACCTTTAGTCCTTTATGAATGATCATTCTCTAATCAATTTTTCCACTTGTTTTTAGGATCTTAAAGTCCCCCTATCTCCCATTCCCCGCTTCTCAGAATTTCACCTGCGGCGCCTTTGCCGCACCGGGGTCAGATTTGAAGTATTCCTTCTCTTTCAGGTGGAGTATCAGGCTGTTCGTTAAATTGTACGGGAACATCCTGATGGAAAAATTGAAGTTTTGCACTGCATTGTTGTACCGCGTGCGCGCAACGCTAATCCTGTTTTCCGTCCCCTCAAGCTGGTGCTGAAGGTCCCTGAAGTTCTGATTTGCCTTAAGGTCAGGGTATTGTTCGACAACAAGCAAAAGCCTTGACAGGGCGCTGCTCATCGTTGCCTGCGCCTCCTGGAACTGAGCCATCACCTTCGGGTCTCCGATCATATCTTTTGATACCTGTATGCTGCCAACCTTTGAACGGGCATCGGTCACTGCCTGCAGCGTCTCACGCTCATGTTTTGCATATGCCTTGACGGTCTCAACAAGGTTCGGGACAAGATCGTTCCTCCTCTGGTACGCAGCCTCTACATCGCCCCATGCGGCCTTCGCCTTTTCATCGAGTTCCTGTATCGTATTATATCCGCAACCCGCCAACCCCATCACGACAAGACAAAGGACAGAGCAGATTACAAATTTCCTCATCATATCCCCATATCCTCCTTGATTTTCTTTTTCCCTGCCATTCTATCATCTTTAAGGGTTCAAATAAAGAACTTCGGGAACATAAAGAGAGTATGGGAGTGTGGGAGTAAGTGAGTATGGGGGTGGGGGCGGCCCATTATCGGTTGACGCATAGAAGAGGCGCGTGGTAAAACCTTCCAAAAAAACAAAAAGAGGAGGTTCGTCGTGGACGAAGATAGAAAGAAAAGGACCCAGGAAACAGCAAAGAAGCTCTGGACGGGTGGCATTAAGATCGACCCGCCCTATCTCATGTGGAAGGAATTTGACAAAGACCTTGCAAACGACCTTTCAATGTTCATAACGGGCAACCTTTATTCAAGAACGGTCCTTACATTGCCGGAGCGCCAGATGGCAGCCTGCGCCATGCTCGCCGCCCTCGGCGCCGCCGATGAATTGAAGCTCCACGTGAATGCCGCCTTGAATGTAGGCTGCGATCCCCGCAAGCTGGCCGAGGTATTTTTCCAGCTCGCCCCGTATGGCGGCATGCCCCTCGTCAACAAGGCCCTCGAGGTCTACCGCGACGTCCTTAAAGGACGCGGAGAGTGGGAAACATTTACAAAGAAAAAGGAGTAAAGTAAGCATAGCGTCGGGACATCCCCCATAAACACGCTCCATCGATAGGTCCCCTGAAGCAGCGCTTCGGGGCAACATTATTCCCGCTCCCCTTGCGGGA
>DIFC01000032.1 GCA_002418945.1 Deltaproteobacteria bacterium UBA5758
CTCCCCTTGCGGGAGAGGGTCAGGGAGAGGGGGGGTATGTTTCTAATTTTGAACATTTGAATTTGTTTAGGACTAAGAGATTCGTGCTTAGGATTTCGCGTTTATTATCTACCCTGTATTTTGCTCTTCAGCCTTTCCTTCAAAAGCGTATACCGTTCCTGCGGCTTGTTGTTTCTCACTGCTATTGCGAGGGCCTTTTTCGTGCCGATAAGGATAACAAGCCTTTTCCCCCTGGTGACGCCGGTATAGAGGAGGTTCCTCTGGAGAAGCATGTAGTGCTGGGTAAGGACAGGCATGATAACAACGGGATATTCGCTCCCCTGCGATTTATGTACCGATATGGCATAGGCAAGGACGATCTCGTCGAGTTCGGAAAAGTCATACGCAATCGCCCTTCCGTCGTAGTTCACCTTCAGCTCCTGCGTTTCGTTGTCAATGGCGGCAACCCTGCCTATGTCACCGTTGTATACATCCTTGTCATAGTTGTTCCGTATCTGCATGACCTTATCCCCGGTCTTGAACAGCCTGCCGCCGCGCACAAGCTCCTCTCCTGAGGGGTTCAGCGCTTTCTGCAGTTCCGTATTGAGGTTTGCCACCCCGACGGTGCCTCTGTGCATCGGTGTAAGGACCTGGATATCGTCGAGAGGGTTATAGCCGAATCTTGAGGCCAAACCTTCTTTGCAGAGGCTTATCACCTTTTGCAGCACCTTCTCCGGTTCCTCCAGGACAATAAAGTAAAAATCCCTCTGCGTTTCTTCGCTGTGGGCCGTAAGCGGCATCTCACCGCTATTGATGCGGTGGGCATTCACAATGATCATGCTCCGGCGAGACTGCCGGAATATCTCGTTAAGCCTTACAACCTGAAAGCGGCCCGCGTCAATGATATCCTTCAAAACATTTCCCGGACCTACCGAAGGCAACTGATCGATATCCCCGACGAGGACCAGGGTGACCCCGGTGGGCAGCGCCTTGAGGAAATGGTACATAAGGAGAGTGTCCACCATCGATACCTCATCGACAACGACAAGGTCGGCCTCCAGGGGGTTTGTTTCGTTTCTTTTAAATCCGTTTTCACCAGAAGGACCGCCAGGGCTGTACTCGAGCAACCGATGAATGGTCTTTGCCTCTCTGCCGGTTGTCTCGGTGATCCTTTTTGCTGCCCTGCCCGTCGGTGCAGCGAGGAGCACCTTCAGCCTCATTTTACTATATATTCTGACGATCGCATTGATGATGGTTGTTTTTCCCGTCCCTGGACCCCCTGTAATAACTAACACCTTGCTGTTGACGGAGGCCTTCACCGCTTCCGACTGCCTCGCTGAAAGGGTGATGCCGAGATCACCCTGTACCCACGCCGCGACATCCTCAATGTCAACCAGCTTCAGTTGCCTGGGACAGGAAATTATCTCTTTCATCTTGTCCGTTATTCCCTTCTCAGATGCATAAAATGCATAAAGATAAACAGGCGTGGCGGGAAGGGCCTCATGGTCGCCGATGATGATCTTGTTCTGTGCGGCAAGGCTTGCCAGCGACGCCGGGATATCCTTTTCTTCGATCTCCAGGGTGGCGCTGCACTTTCTTGCGAGTTCGCCATAGGGGTAATATACATGGCCATCTTCTGCAAGCCCGTGCAGGACGTACAATATTCCCGCCTCGATCCTTGCAGGAGAATCCTTGGGAATTCCCAGTTTTTCCGCTATTCTGTCGGCAGTCACAAAGCCTATGCCGAAGACATCCATGGCTAGCCTGTAAGGGTTGTCGCGAACGACTTGAACGGAATCCCTCCCGTATTGCCTGTAGATCTTGACCGCATATGCCGGGCTTATACCGTAGCCCTGAAGAAATATCATTACGTCCCGTATCTCTTTCTGGTCCTCCCATGCCGTCCTGATCATATCTATTCTTTTCGCGCCAATGCCGGCGACCTCGCCCAGCCTGTCCGGCTCGTGGTCAATGACGGACAGCGTCTCAGGGCCAAAAGCCGAGACCAGCCTTTTCGCCATGATCGGGCCGATGCCCTTTATCATCCCCGAGCCGAGATACCGCTCTATGCCCTTTACTGTTGCCGGGAGCACTGATTCATAGGATGTAACCATAAACTGCTCGCCATAACGCGGGTGATTGCTGAAACGGCCTTTCAGCCTAAGGGTCTCACCCGGCACAACGGAAAAAACCGTCCCTACTATGGTGAGCAGCGCACCCCTGTTCTGAACGCGCATCTTTGCTACGGTATAGCTATTTTCCTCGTTGAAATAAGTGATCTTTTCGATCTGGCCCTGGACTTCGATAATGCCTTCATCGTTCGCCATAGTTAATAGTATCTAAAATTGCGAAATATTGGAAGAGGAACATCGTTGCCTTCCCTGCGCCCGTCCCGGCAACAACGCTCGATCGAAGCAAAAGCAGGCGAACCGTATAGTAAATTCGGTCTTGTTATTTTTCGCTCCATGCGATACTATTCAAGGCAGGGGGGATATATGAAGATAGGTATACTCATCGTTGATGATGAAGACGGGATAAGGCGGTCGCTAACAAGACTTCTTAAGGAAGACGGGTATTTAGTCCAGGTCGCTCGTGACGGTGAAGAGGCGCTTGAAATATTCGAAAAGGATCCTCACAATTTTGATATCGTTATCTGCGACCTTATCATGCCCGGGATAGACGGGATCAAAACGATCGAGGAGATCAACAAGATCCACAAGGAAATAACGAAGATCATCCTCACCGGCTACGGGACGCTTGAATCATCAATCAAGGCCATAGAGGCCGGGGTTGACGGGTTTATTACGAAGCCTTTTGAGAACAAAGAGCTTAAGTGGAAGATCAGGGAATGTTATCTGAAAAGAAAGATGAGGCAATTTATAGCGCCCGACATCTTCAACGAGCTCCTCAGGGAGCCCGCGCAGCTTGAGCCAAAAAACGCATCCATTACAATACTTTTTTCAGACATCCGGGGGTTCACGGATCTTTCTACAAGGACATCTCCCCGGGATCTCGCCACCATGCTTAACAAGTACTACTTCCACCCCTTGAGCGAAGTCATTATTAAACATAAAGGCACCATCGATAAATATATAGGCGACGGTATTATGGCCCTTTTTGGCGCCCCTGTCCACCAGGACAACCACGAAGAAAATGCGGTGCGGTGCGCAATCGAAATGGTCAAAAAGACAGAGGAGATCGACCGGGGCATCAGGATCGGGGTCGGCGTCTGCACCGGACCTGTTGTTGCCGGCGTTTTCGGTTCCGTGAGCAAAAAAGAATACACGGCGCTGGGCATGCCTGTCAATATAGCCGCCCGGCTGCAAAAACTTGCCACCCCCGGTGAAGTGGTCATCTCCCATGAAACCATGAAAAGATTGGATGGCTCCATACCTTTTAAGCACGTCGGAAAGCTGGCATTTGCCGAACCATTCGATTCTGTTCTATACTATAAGTGGATAAAAGATGGTTAGGATCAATGACATTGTCGACGAGATCTTAAGGTATAACCCTCAGGCGGACGTCGAAATACTGCAAAAGGCATACGTTTTCTCTGCTCAGGCTCATAAGGGCCAGACGAGACTGTCAGGCGAACCTTATCTGATCCACCCCCTTGAGGTAGCCCATACGCTGACGAGGATGAACCTCGACGTCCCCAGCGTCGTTTCCGGGCTTTTACACGATACCCTTGAAGATTCCTACGTCAGCAAAGAAGAGATAGAAAAATATTTCGGCAATGAGATAGCAGAGCTTGTTGATGGCGTTACCAAGATCAGCAGGATCCCTCTTAAAACTTCAGAAGAGTCCAGGGTTGAAAATTTCAGGAAAATGATCCTCGCGATGAGCAAGGACATCAGGGTCATCCTGGTAAAGCTCGCCGACAGATACCACAACATGCAAACGCTCAACTTCCTGTCGCCGGAGAAACAGATAGAGATCGCGAAGGAAACGATTGAGATCTATGCCCCGCTCGCCCACAGGCTCGGGATCGAATGGATGAAGGAAGAACTCGAAGACACCTCCTTCAAGTATCTCAAACCCGCAGAATACAGGGTCATCGCCGATAAGATAGCGCGAAAGAAAAAAGAAAGGGATGAGTATATCGACGAGGTCATAGGGATCCTGAAAAAGAGATTCGAGCAGTTTCATCTTAACGCCGAGATATCCGGGAGGGCAAAACGGCTATACAGCATTTACCGCAAGATGACGCAGGAATCCCTCAATATTGACGATATCTATGATATCATCGCCTTCAGGGTTGTTGTGAACAGCATAAAGGAATGTTACGAGGCGCTCGGCATCGTTCACGCCTTTTTCAAGCCCATTCCCGGCAAGTTCAGCGATTATATCGCCCTTCCGAAGGCCAATATGTATCAGTCGCTTCATACAAAGATCATAGGCCCCTACGGTGAAAAGATAGAGATCCAGATAAGGACCCACGAGATGCACAAGATCGCCGAGGAAGGCATCGCCGCTCATTGGAAATATAAGGAGGGAAAGGTATTCGATGCAAAAGAGGATAAAATTTTCGCATGGCTCAGAAGGATCTTAGAGTGGCAGCAGGAGCTGAAAGACAACAAAGAGTTCATGGAGATATTCAAAATCGACCTCTTTTCCGATGAGGTTTATGTATTCACACCCAAGGGAGATGTCAGAGACCTGCCCAAGGGGGCCACACCGATAGATTTTGCCTACGCCATCCACTCGGAGCTGGGGCACCGCTGTGTCGGCGCCAAGGTAAACGGGAAACTTGTTCCTCTCCGTTATATTTTAAAGAGCGGGGACAGCGTTGAAATACTGACAAACCCTACTCACAAACCGAGCAAGGACTGGCTCAACTCTGTTGTTACCTCAAAGGCAAAAACAAAGATCAGGCAATGGATAAAGACCGAACAGAGAGAGCAGAGCATTGAGCTCGGAAGGGCTTTGCTCGATAAGGAGCTGGCCAAGCACGACAGAAGCATCGCGAAGCTTCTCAAGTCAGGGGAGCTGCAAACCATCTCAAAGGATTTCAGCTTTGAGACCGTTGACGACCTCTTTGCAAGCGTAGGCTATGGGCTTTACACGCCGCTGCAGGTTTTGGGCAAGATCATCCCTGAAAGCGAAAAACCGAGCAAACTGAAGACGCTTATAAGCAGCTTCAAAAAGGGCAGAGACAGCGCCATCAAGGTACAAGGGATCGAAGGGCTGGTCGTTAGGTTCGCGAAATGCTGCAATCCTATCCCCGGAGACAAGATCTTTGGCTTCATAACAAGGGGCCGGGGCTTAACGATACATGTGGCAGATTGTCCCAATGTCCACACCTATGACGAGCAGAGACGGGTTGATGTATCCTGGCAAATGAATAAGGATTTTACCTATCCGGTAAGACTAAAGATCGTCGGGAGCGACAGGAAGGGGCTTTTGTCCGATATAAGCTCGATCATGGCTTCCAACAAGGCGAACATTATCAGCGCCCAGGCCATGACCTATCCTGACAGATCGGCCGCAGGCATGTACGAGATCGAGATCGGACACATGTCGCAATTGCAGAAGATCATTAAATCAATACAAAAAATTAAAGGCGTAAGGTCTGTAGAGAGGGTGCGGGGAACCATTTAGCGCCAAGCAATCAGCCAGCAGCAGAAAGCAGAATCCTCGTAATTCGTGAATCATAATTCGTACATGGATTAAGCCCATAAAACGCGGGCGGCAATCTCATCAATCGGTATCTGCCGTGAAGTCTTTTTTTAAGGGGAGAATCGGGAGAGGGCCTTTTTGTCAGAGGGCCTTTTGGAAATTACCTTTTTTTATACATCTGGTACAGATCTTTGCCTTTTTCGTTGCCCCGTCTTTGACAATCCTGACAGTCTGCAGATTGGGTAACCACTCCCGTTTTGTTTTGTTATTTGCGTGGCTTACGTTGTGACCAACCTGTTTTCCTTTGCCACATATATCACAAACTCTTGCCATAAATGCCTCCGATAAAATATCCTTTCTAATATACAAAATCTTTATCAAGGATATGCATTTTACCCATTTCGTTGTCGTAATGTCAATACATTTCAACGATATAACCCTGCCTCAACTTCACAAAACCCGCGGGGGCCCTCAAGAAAACCAATAAAGATGGTGTATTAGAGAACGATTTTATCAGTATCCGGCAAAGGCTTGGGAATACTGGGCCTGCCCGGGGAACACATCATCATGCATATAAGGCATAAAAGAAGTAAATTATTTTTATATTCATTGGATACATTGAGGTTTTTTTGCTGCAACCTCAATGGGCAAAGTACAACGAAAAGCCCAAAAATTGTATAGTTGGAGATATCTTTCTACAACTTTTCAACAGGTATTGCACAATTTATGTGGAAAAGCAGGATCTACTCAATATCATTGACGGTAGTGTAAACTCTTTTGTGTAA
>DIFC01000037.1 GCA_002418945.1 Deltaproteobacteria bacterium UBA5758
GGCCAGTGCAACGATTCCTATTCGCTGGCAGTGATCGCCCTGAAGCTTAAAGAGGCCTTCGGATTGAACGATATCAACGAACTGCCCGTCTCCTATGATATTGCCTGGTACGAGCAAAAGGCCGTGGCCGTGCTGCTTGCCCTTCTCTTCCTCGGCGTCAAGGGCATTCGCCTGGGGCCTACCCTGCCGGCCTTTCTCTCACCCAATGTAGCCAAGGTCCTGGTGGATAAATTTAATATCAAGCCCATCGGCACAGTTCAAGAGGACATCAAGGCAATGATGGGCGGCAAATAGGAAGGTATTGCGAAGTTGATATAGATTGTCATACAATAAAAGGGTGAACCGGGCAGGAAAAGGTCGGCTTCGTTTTTCCCGGCCGGTTCACCCCCCGATATCGTGTGATTTCAAAAACCCTATCGTGACAAACTTCGGATTTTAGCGAGGATCTCCATCCGGCATCCCTCCGTCAACAAATCATACTGCACCAGATAAGGTTGATAGAAAACCTCTATAATTCGACAAATTTCTATCGAAAATATCGATTTGACAAATAGATAATGTCTATGTTTTTTACAATAAGCATTTTTAAAACTTATAGAGGAAGGGTGAGCGTATGCCTAAATATGCACAATTTTTTTCAACGCGTTGGGGGATCATCGGGGTGGGGGCCTTTATAGGGGTCTTTGCCCAGCTTTTACAGAAGTGGGGGAATCCGGCAAACATGGGAATCTGTGTGGCCTGCTTCGAGAGGGACATGGCAGGCGCCATGGGGCTCCACAGGGCGGCCGTCGTGCAATATATGCGGCCCGAGATCATCGGCTTCGTCATCGGCTCCTTGATCGCCGCCTACGCCTTTAAGGAGTTCAGGTCGCGGGCGGGGTCTGCTCCCATCGTCCGCTTTATCCTTGGAGCCTTTGCCATGATCGGGGCGCTTGTCTTTCTGGGCTGTCCCTGGCGGGCTGCCCTCCGTTTGGCCGGGGGCGATTGGAATGCGATCTTCGGACTCCTCGGGCTTATCGGAGGGATATGGGTCGGCACGCTTTTTCTGAAAGGCGGTTACAATCTCGGCCGCTCACAGAACACCCACGCTTCCGTCGGATGGCTCCTGCCGCTTACGATGCTGGGCTTCCTCATCCTCATGCTCGTCTTTCCGCAGGTACAGGGGCAGGACAAAAGCGGAGTCCTTTTCTACAGCCTGAAAGGCCCCGGCTCGATGCACGCGCCGCTTCTCGTATCGCTCATCATGGGCCTCATCATCGGATTCCTGGCCCAAAGGAGCAGGTTCTGCACAATGGGGGCCATACGGGACATCATCCTTTTCAAACAGGCCCATCTCCTCTCGGGGTTCATCGCGCTTGTGGTCGCTGCCTTCATTACCAATCTGATCCTGGGGCAGTTCAACCCCGGCTTTGCAAAGCAGCCCGTGGCGCACACAATGGGCCTCTGGAACTTCGGTGGCATGGTCCTGGCAGGGCTTGCCTTCTGTCTTGCCGGCGGCTGTCCGGGGCGGCAGCTCTTCCTCGCCGGCGAGGGCGACGGGGACTCGGCGGTCTTCGTCTTCGGGATGATCGTAGGGGCCGGCATTGCCCACAACTTCGGTCTGGCAAGCTCGCCGGACGGCGTGGGGCCTTACGGGATCCCGGCTGTGATCATAGGTCTTCTGGCGTGCCTGTTCATCGGGTTTACGATGAGAAAGCAAGTTGCCTGAACAAGGAGGAATAAAATGAGTACAATCGTCGATGCAAAAGGGCTCTCGTGCCCGCAGCCAGTTCTTATGACCATGAATGAGATCAAGAAAGTAAAAAAAGGCGAGATCGTCATTCTCGTGGATACGGACACATCCAAGGAGAACGTCTCCCGCGCAGCGATGGCGCAAGGGTGGACAGTGAAAGGCGTTGAGCCGGAAGGGACCGGCTACCGCATCAGCATTGCAAAGGATTGACCGATGGCCATGTTGGGATTTTTAAGAAAACGCCGACAGGATATCAGCCGTAGCGGCAAGGATAAACCGGCTTGCTGGGTCATATGCGCACTCTACGCCTGAAACGCAGGTAATGGAGGTAATCCGGCACATATCGGAAGCACTGAAGGTTGGTATGATGGTGAATAAATGATAGACAAAAAGGTTCTACGGCTGACGGAGACAGTTAAGGGGGCCGGCTGAGCGTCGAAACTGGGTCCGGGAGACCTGGATAAAGCCCTGTGCGGCCTTTCCCTGATGGATGACCCAAACCTGATCGTGGGGATGGATAGGGCCGACGATGCCGGAGTATACAAGATCTCTAAAGACCTTGCGATCATTCAGACGGTAGATTTCTTCACTCCCATTGTAGACGACCCCTATATGTTCGGTCAGATCGCTGCCGCCAATTCGCTCAGCGATGTCTACGCTATGGGAGGACAACCCCTCACGGCGATGAATATCGTCTGCTTCCCGATAAAGATGATGGATATATCAATACTGAGAGAGATCCTCAGGGGCGGCCTCGACAAGATGAAAGAGGCGGGTGTAACACTGGCCGGCGGCCACAGCGTCGAGGATTCGGAATTGAAATACGGGCTCTCTGTCACAGGGATTATCCACCCCTCCAGAGTGCTCACCAATGTGGGGGCGAAGGCAGGGGACAGGCTGATCCTGACCAAACCTCTCGGTACGGGGATCATCAATACCGCCATAAAGGCCGGAATGGCGAAAGAGGAATCTGTCGCGATGGTCGTACATTGCATGGCCCGCCTTAACAGGGACGCCTCGGAGGTAATGCAGGAGGTTGGCGCCCGTGCATGTACCGATATAACCGGATTTGGCCTTATCGGCCACGCCTTCGAAATGATCCAGGGAACCGGCAAGGGGATCGTCTTCTATGCGTCCCAAGTTCCTCTGTTTCCGGAGGCCGTAAATTTTGCAAAGATGGGCTTGGTCCCCGGAGGCACCTACCGCAACAGGGATTTCAGGATGCAGCAGGTCGATATTGATCCCGCGGTATCACCCTATCTTTCCGATATCCTCTTCGACCCTCAAACATCCGGAGGGCTGCTCATTGCCGCCCCTACAGAGAAAGCAGGCAAAATGATCAAAAGACTGAAAGAAAGAGGGATAGAAGAGGCGGCATTGATAGGAGAAGTTGTCGATGACCATAAAGAAAGAATCGCGGTTGTCCTGAACAACTGAACATCTGTGCCCCTTCATATCGCAACCGATAAAAGGCAATAAAATGGTGCTTTTCTTTCTTCGAAACTATAGAATATTGTCGGCAGTTTCCTTTAGAAAAATTATCGAGGGAAGGATGGCGTTATGGAAGAAAGGTCATTTCAGGATTACTATCCTGAGGAACTGAGCCATTGCTACGGGTGCGGCCGGCTGAACGAGGTGGGCCTTCATATCAGGAGCTACTGGGACGGAGAGGAATCCGTTGCCCGCCTCACACCGCAGCCCTGCCACATAGCAACGCCGGGCTTTGTTTATGGCGGGTTGATCGCCTCGCTCATCGATTGCCACGGGGTCGGCACCGCGGCCGCAGCGACATGCCAAGCAGAAGGCAGGGAGATGGACGAGGAGCCGAGGCTTCGCTTTGTCACCGCCTCACTGAAGGTAGATTACCTGAAGCCGACTCCCCTGGGCGTTCAGCTCGAGGCAAGGGGTAAAGTGAAGGAGGTCGGGAAACGCAAGGTTTCCGTATCCGTCGAGGTCTTTGCAGAAGGGACGGTCTGCGCCCGCGGTGAGGTCATTGCCGTACGCATGCCGGAGACGATGAAAATAAACTACCCCAGCGGCGGACCTCAGAGGATAGAAACGGCATAATTATGCCCCCTCACCCTGACCCTCTCCCGCGAGGGGAGAGGGGAGAGTGTTGCCCTGATCCTTTTACATAAGGGGAGAGGGGACAGTATCACCCCGCAGCAAGCTGCGGGAATCATCCGGATTGAAAGATCATTTCGCCGGCAACCAATGACCGGATATCTAAACAAAAAATGGCTCCGGCATTTCTTTCACGTTATTCTAATGTTTTCGCCGAAGCCTGTGAATTCTCAGTCCCCCGACGACAAAGAGATAGGCGGCGCCAGCGATGATGATTGTCGTCGCGCCTGCGGGGAGGTCCGGCCCATAGCTGACCGCAAGGCCCGTCACAGTAAAAAGGATCGTCAACAGGGTGGAAAGCACCATCATGTGCCACAGCCTTTTCGTCAATTCACCGGCAATAGCGGCCGGGATGGTAAGCAGGGCGATGACCATCACGATCCCCACTACCGAGACAAGCAGTACTACTGTGAGCGCCGTCAGGCACAGAAGCAGGAGGTAGAAGAGCTCGACATTGACGCCCCTCAGCCGCGCGAATTCCTCATCGAAGCACAGGGCAAGGAACCGGTTATAGAAAAGAACGCCGGCAGCCACGACCAGGACGTCGAGGCAGGCGATCATCCAGAGGTCGCCGGGGGACACCATCAGTATGCTCCCGAAAAGGTAGCTCATAAGGTCCTCGTTATATCCTGGAGTCCTGTATATGAAGAGGATCCCCGCAGCCATGCCGATGGCCCACAGGGACCCGATCACCGTATCCTCTCTCTGTTTTGCCCTCATGCTCACAATCCCGATAATCAGTGCAGACGCTAATGCTGCAAGCACCGCCCCGTAAAAAGGATGGAACCATTCCCAGCCGCAGACAGCCTGACAGTAGCGTGCCGCGCCAAGACCGCCAAGAACGGTGTGCGCAATGCTTCCGGCAATATAGGTAATCCTCTTCGTAACAACGTAGCTCCCGATGATCCCGCAGGCGACGCTCGCAAGTATGCCCGTGAGGAGCGCATACTGGAGGAACGGATACCGCGGAAGGTCAGAAAGGAATGTGTTCATGTTCGGGCCTCAGTTCCTTTTTATTCTCTATGGTCATGCTGCACCATCCTGACTGCAGCTCCGTAGAGATCGCTTATCATCTCTCCCGTGATGGCGGCTGTGGGATGAACCGCCACCGTCCGGTTTACGCAGACGACACGCTGAACATACTGGGACACAAACCCCAGGTCGTGGCTCACAACGATAACGGTTGTTGTCTTGCTGAGGGCGTTCAGCAATTCAAAAAGCTCTGTCTCAACTGCCACGTCCACGTTGGACGTCGGCTCGTCAAGCAGGAGCAGTTTCGGCTCCGTTGCCAGCGCCCTCGCGATGAGCACCCTCTGGCGCTGCCCTCCCGACAATGCCCCGAAGGGGTGTTTCCATGCATCGTGCATTTCCAGCCTTCGCAGCGCCTCGATGCATATGGCCCTGTCCTTTTTCCCGTAAGGACCGAAGCGCGTTCCGTTTCCAAGCCGGCCCATGAGGACAACATCGAGGACGGTAACGGGAAAGCTGGTATCGAACTGGACATGCTGCGGCATATAGCCGATAAAGGAACGGGCCCTTTCCGGGGGCATTCCGAAGACCTCTATGGTCCCCCGCGATGGGTTGAGAAGCCCCAGCATGAGTTTCAGCAGCGTTGTCTTGCCGCCCGCGTTCGGACCAACTATGGAGATAAAAGATCTGTCATATATGGCAAAGCTCACACCTTCCAGCACAGGAACGCTGTTATAAGAAAAATCCACCTTTTGAAAGCTGACAATAACCTCTCCTTCCATTGTCTATCTCCCGTACAATCCTTTTTCTACCTCAGAGGCCATCTTTCCAAGGTTTGAAAGATAATCCCTTGAAAGGGGGTTGATCGGGACCACGGCCCCTCCGATCGCCTTTGCTATGGTCTCGGCGCTTTTCGTCGAAAACTGCGGTTGAACAAATATTACCCGAACCCTGTCCCTTTTTGCCCTCTCTATGATCCCGGCCAACTGTCTGGCGCCGGGCTCCTTGCCCTCTATCTCGACAGGCACCTGGTGCAACCCGTAAGAATCTGCGAAATATCCGAAGGCGGGATGGAAAACATACATATTGCTCCCCTTAAGGGGCGCCAGCATGGATGCTATCCGTTGGTCTATCCTGTCCAGGTCCGATAAAAATGCCTTGAGGTTCCCTGAATAGGCTTTCGCATTCGCCGGGTCCAGCCCACAGAGCGCCTCACAGATATTCCGGGCCTGCACTTTTACGAGCTTCGGATCCATCCAGATGTGCGGGTCGGGCACCCTGTCACTGCGCCCGCCGCTTGTATCTTTGCCGCGATCATTCCGGTGGTCGTCCAGATAACGATAAGGGACCCCTCTCTGCGTCTCGACAATGAAAAGCTTCCTGTGGGTCTGTCTGATCTTGTTCATGAGATTCTTTTCGAAGGGAGCCCCGATGGCGAAATATGCCTTTGCAGATGACAATCTTGCCATCTGCTGTGGTGAAGGCTCATACGTGGCAGGCGAATGCCCCTCGCCGACGAGGACCTCCACATCGACGCGCTGCCCGCCGATACGCTCAAGGAAATAGGCCTGGGGCATTATGCTCACAAAGGCGGTTATGCCTGTCTCCGTCCTTCCAGCCCCGGCAAAAAGGCAGCAAGCAATCAGCGCGATGAAGATAAGAGCCCCTTTTTTCATACGCTCCACCCGGAAAGGCGCTTTATCGTGTACATTCTATGAAGATCTCCTGGCAATCGTCGCATCGTTTCAGCGTGTGGTCACGGGAAAAGCCCTCCCAATGCTCCTTCTGCTTCGGAGTCAGCAGGCCGGTGCCGCCGCAGAGAGGACAGACATTCTCAAGCGCCGCCATTATGGCCGCACGGATAAACTCGGAACGGTTGGGGATGTCCCTGATCACGGCAAGAAAGTCTTCGTTTACTTTGAACGTTACGATGCTCTGCTTTTTCTTCATATGTCACCGCCTTATGGAAGATCACATATATTATTACTTAGTAATACCGTTTGTCAAGACCGTCCCTTCTTGACCGCTTTTTGCAATGTGGTTACAATTGTTGTCATGCACGCTGCAAAGGTCCCTGGAAAACAGGGCGAAGAACTACTTGCCGGCTGCAAGGATCTGAACCGGCTTCGAGAGATCATCTACGCGACGAAAGAGAGATTTTTCCCTCAGGACGATCTTCATCCCTTACCGGGCGGGGGAAAGGCGCCCTGCCCAAAGATCATGGGCATTTTTATCAATCCTACTGCACGAAATATCAGTTCCCACAACGCATGGGCCGGCCCGCGTTACCCCTTTGTCGGGATCAAAAGCCTCTGGAGGGTATTTCACAAGGCCGGCATCCTTGACCCTGTCACGATGGGAATAATTGAAAGTTCGCGACATTGGACAACTGATACCGCGACTGCCGTTCTGGACGCTCTTGTCAAGACAGGGATTTACCTCACCAATATTGTAAAGCGGTCATACCGTGGTCCCCAATTACCGGATAAAGGAATGGTGGAAATGTTTCTGCCCATACTGCTCAAAGAGATCGAGATCGTTCAGCCCTTATGCATCGTGACATTCGGCGGTTTTCCCTTTTTTCATCTCATGGGGCACAGGCTCAAGCTCGATGAATATTACCGGTCTGTTGATAAAACAGGTTTACTAAAGTGTTTCACCCTGTCCGTCAATACCCGTTCATATAGGGTGATCCCCTGTTATTTTCCCGCAGGAAGGGGAAACCCGCTGCGGGCGGCAGAGATCCTCAGGCGTCTCTGGAATGAGCTTAAGGCTGAACATTGAAGAGTTTTATTGAATATAAACGGTAGTGCATTATAGTATAAACAAAAAGGAAGGAAAAAAATGGACGCATGGATCGACCAGATCAACAGGTGCAACGACTGCGACGCCTGCCTTGAGGTCTGTCCGACCTATACGACAACCGGGAACCTTGCATTTTCTCCAAAAGGGCGTTTAAGAGCAGCCCGCGAGGTCATCGAAAAAGATGAGATCGCCCAGGAGACCGTCACCTCTTTTTACAATTGTCCCAAATGCGCTGCCTGTGAGCCGGTTTGCCCTGAAAAGATCGAGATCAGCAAAATCGTCGCTGATGTTCGCGGCAGGATTGTCGAAAGCGGCAAAGGCCCTCTTCCGGCCCACAAAAAGGTTATTGAAGGCATATTGGAAAAGGGGAACAGCGTAAACGGGGATCCCGGCAAGAGATTAGAGTGGCTGCCGGAACCCTTCGAGCCCAGGCAATCCGCGACCCTGTTCTACATTGGCTGCCTGCCTTCTTACCTTGTAAAAGATGCTGCCATGTATTCATACCTTGCGCTCAGGAAGCTGGGGGTAGACTTCATGGTCCTCAAGGATGAAGGGTGCTGCGGCACCTACATCTACGAATCCGGAGATGCTGATCTGGCCAGGGAGTATTTCGGGAAAAACGTGGAGCGCTTTAAGAAGCTGGGCGTTACAAGGCTTATTGCGCCCTGCAACGGCTGCTTTAAGTGCTTCAAATATTTCTACCCCGAGGTCCTGGGCTCCATCGATTTTGAGGTCCTCCATGTGGCTCAGACTATCTATAACGAGATTAAACATGATCCTTCTCTCCTGCAAAAGATAGACAGGGAGGCAACATACCATGACAGCTGCCGCCTCGGGAGGGCCGAAGGGTACACCGAAGAACCTCGCGAGTTGCTGGAATGGTGCGGCGTCAGAGTCCACGAGCTTCCCCGCTCACGTCAGGATGCCTTGTGCTGCGGTTCCGGCGGCGGGATCCGGTCTGCATTCAGGGAGCTTTCCTTCGATATTGCCAAAAACCTTTTAAGCCGGACTGAGACAAAGGAACTGATCAGCCCCTGCCCATTCTGCACGTTCAACCTCAGCTATACCAATAAGAACGCCAAAATGGACAAAGAGATCACCTACATAACAAAAGTTGTCTGGGAATCGCTCAACCAGGATTAACCATCAGCTCAGTACCGCATTGTCCTTAAGCAAATCGTCGTGCAATTGGGATGCAATTGGGGCTTGATTTCGATGACAGTATCTGACCCCGATGATCCATGTATTTCCCGATGTTGCCCCGGCAATCAATTCTCTGTCCGGTGCCTCTTCAGGAAGTCGAGCGTTATCCTGTCGACATCGTCTGCAGCCTCGATGAGCATGTGGCCTGCATTCTTTAGTATTGCCAGTTCAGCATTGGGAATACGCGACGCGAGAATCGTTGCGTTGCCCACAGGTATTATCCGGTCTGCATCACCGGCGAGCACCAGGGTGGGCGCCGCAATCTCCGGCAACCGGTCGTACGTGTCATGAGTTGCAACGGCTTGGGTATGCCTCGGAAGACCGCTGTGAACCGGCGGGTGCTTTATCATAAAGGCAACGATCTGCCGAAAGGTATCAGGATTCCCGTCTATAAACTCCTCGGTCACGAACCACCGAAGCATGGTTTCAACTGCCTTTTCCAGGGGCAGTTCGTGAATATGCGCCATACCTACAATGGGCCCCTTAATGCTGTGAGGTCCCCCGCAACAGGTAACTGCCAGAATAAGACTTCTCACCTTCTCCGGATAGCGCAATGCAAAGTGCTGGGCTATCATTCCTCCCATTGATGTCCCGTAAACGTGCGCCGAGTCGATGCCGACGACATCAAACAATCCGGCGAGGTCATCTGCCATCAATTCAGTGGTATAGGCCATTTCAGGCCTGTCGCTCCTGCCTGCGCCTCTGTTGTCGAAGAGGATCAGCGTGTATTCCCGTGAAAACTTCGGGATTCGCCAATAGAGCAGCTCAACACCTGCGCCTGCGCCATTGATCAATACAAGCGGCTCCCCTTCGCCATGGATTTCATGGTACATATTGATGTCGTTAACCTTTACTGTCGGCATTCTTCACTCCCGAGGATAGAAACAGCATGATTGTGCCCCTCTCCTGCCCCCTCTCCCTGACCCTCTCCCGCAAGGGGAGAGGGAACGTTGCTGCTATAGCCCTCTACCACTGGAGGAGAGGGGACTTTGTTGCCAGGTGCCGCCTGTGCTTTAGCCCTCTCCGCAAGGGGAGAGGGAACGTTGCTGCCCCGTAAGCGCTGAATCATTCAGGCTGAAACACATAGCCCGTCAACGGCATCCTGTGGCCTTTCGATTCTTCCATGGTAAGCCAGGAAGACTTCTCTCCCCAGATACTCACGATCTTGTCTCTCACCCACTCGAAAGGGAAATCTGCCTGGGGCTCGAATTTCTCGATATACTCGATGTATCGGCTGCCTGAAAGGTCATAGGGAGCGAGCTGCGCATCATTAATACCGTCAAACTCAACAGCAGGGACGCCTATTTTCTCGCAGAGCTTCTTGTCAAAAGCGGGCGTCACGCTTACCCACTTTTTGCCAAGGAAAAGCTGGGTATATCCGTGCCTGGGGAAAATATCAACACCTGACTGCGCGATCAGTTCCCGCGGCGCCTGGTGATTTTTTATCATAGCAAAGCCAAGCCTCGAAGGGATGCCTGCCGCCCGCATAAGGGCAGTAAGGATGATAGCCTTCTGGACACAATAGCCTTTCCCGCGGGCCAATATGGTACTGGCTACAAAATCCTCAAATCTGGTAGAAACCATATAGATGCTGTAATGGATCTGGTCCCTCACAAAGTAGAAGAGGGACCGCGCCTTCTCCGCCTCATCAGGCAGAGAAGAGGTCAGTTCCATCGCAACCTGTCGTATCACCTCGTTGTTGGAATCGATAGCAGCAGTGGGCTTAAGATAGATCGTCATGTCCTCAATCATATTATTCATAATCATCCCTCTCAGAATATCCTCGTATCGGCTCTTTCAGAGATCGACCTTCAGGTCTGCCGTATATCCCGCATCGAGCGCCATCAATTCCTCGCACCTGCCGATGTCCCGCTCTGCCATTGCTTCAAGGATCGCCACATGGCGCTCGTAGGTGTTCCTGATAAAGTCTTTGGACTGGCCCGCATTAGGAAAAACCACGCCGAGGAGGTCAAGGAGCGACTGCACCATCAGCTTCAGGAGGGGATTCCCTGCGATCTCTGCGACGGCAACGTGAAAGGCCGTGTTGTGTTCCCGAAGCTTACCCGGATCCTCAATGTCTTTCAGAAGCTGCTCATTTATCCGCTTCAATCGCTCCAGATCGCTGTCGCTCGCCTTTTCCGCTGCACGTTTTACTGTCACGCGCTCTATCGCCTGGCGCGCCTCCAGAAAGTACGGCAGGCTTAATTTGCCCTGGTCCAGCAGGTCGTGGGCAGCATCAAAGATCGGCTTATGCAGGTTGTGCGCAACAAATGGCCCGCCGGTAGGCCCGGGCTTGATCTCAATAAGCCCTGACTGCTCAAGGGACCGGAGAGACTCTCTGATCACCACCCTGCTCACCTGGAAGAGCCTTGCGAGCTCCCGCTCCGCCGGGAGCTTATCGCCCACGCCAAGCTTCTTCGAATGGATAAGCACTTTGATCTGCGCCACAATGCTCTCGTGGAGCTTTTCCTTTTTGGGCGGGTTCAGCAGATGGGCAATATTTTCTTTCATGATCGAACCTGCTTCATTTCCAGAGAGTATACCATCAGTCGCCGAGAGTCTCCATACTTATATGGGCAGACAGCACCGGGGGCGGCTTCTCCTGCGCGGTCCCACATTGCAGCCTATCCTCCTCAGGCGGATCCGGACGCCGCCACTCTCTCCGATGATGCTCTCGTCCTGTGCCACAGGACGACGGCTACAAAGATGGCCACACCCACTGCCGCAAAGAGAAAACTGCGCTCTACCAAGGAGATCAACGAGATCGCCGCCGACAGGAAGAATAGTCCCCTTTCCCGCAGGTTGAGGTCTGAGAATAGGAACCCGACGAAGGAGATCTGAAAGCTTGCAAGGCAGAGCATGGAAGCCACCACGGCCACAATAGCAAAGATCGGCTCCTTCGGCTTAAGGAGCAGGACCGGGCAGTAGACAAAAATATAGGGCACAAGAAAACCTGCCAGGGCCGCCTTGCATGATTCTTTGGCCGTCTTCATGTAAGGCGCCTCTGCGATCTTCGCGGTGATAAGGGAGACAAGGGCTACAGGGGGGGTAAGGAATGCAAATACGCTTATAAACATTGCAAAGAAATGACCTATGTCAAAGGGGACGCCCATCTTCTGAAGCGCCGGGACCGCGAAGATGCTGACGATCATATAGGCGGTGATCGATGCGCCGGCGCAGCCCATGGCGACTGTTATGATCTGCACAAGGATCAGGGCCAGAAAAAGGCTTCCCAGGCTCCATGTTTCGATGCCAAGCACAAGCTTCACGCTCAGGCCGCTCATTGTGAGGGTCGCCAGGATAATGCCTACTGCGGCTGTGGTCACTCCGATGCCGGCGGCCTGGACCGTTCCCGAGACGAATCCATTGACAAACTGGGTGAATGTGGGCCTCGTCTTTTTTCGTATGAGCGAGATGCCCACGGTGGTGACGATAGCCCAGAATCCTATGTAGTTGACAGAAAAACCGTGTATCATCATGACCACGATGAGCAGGATAGGCAACAGGAAGTTGATAGACGAGATGGCGAGCTCTTTGCCGTCTATGGGCTCCTTTGCTGCCATGGGGAGCCTGTGTTTCCCCGCGATGAGATATACGTAGAGGCCGATCACCCCGAAGTAGATAAGCGCGGGGAGGATAGCCATCTTTGCGATCGTCACATAGGGTATGCCGGTGAGGCCCGCCATGGCAAAGGCGCTCATGCCCATGATAGGGGGCATGATCTGGCCTCCGTTCGATGCCGCCGCCTCAATACCCCCCGCCTCCTCGGGCTTGAAACCGAACCGTTTCATAAGAGGTATTGTAACGGTACCGACTACGGCGGCGTTGGCCGCCGCGCTGCCTGTGATCATCCCTATGCCGCAACTGGCCAGCACCGCCATCATCGCCGCGCCGCCGCGCACTTTGCTCATGACGATCCTGCCCAGGGTCAAAAAGAACTTGTCCGCGCCGGTACCGGAAAGGACCCCTCCAAAGAGAATGAAAAGAAAGAGAAAATTAGCCGAGATGGGAAGGAAGGCGTAGATACCAGTGTCGAGCCCTACTGATAGGTTCGTCATAGTCTGTTCGAATCCCATGGACTGGATCGTGAAGGGCTGGGGCAGACGCGCGCCTACAAACCCGTAAATGACCGCCCCGATGGCCATGACCGAGAGAAACCATCCTGTTGCAAGCCTCGTTGCCTCCAGCACGAGAAGGATGGCTATGATCCCTGCCACAAGGTCAACAGTTGTGTTGAAATAGGCGCGCTCCTGTATCTCCTGCCAGTTAAGCTGTATGTAACCGAGCGCGAGGATCGCTATGACTATAACAAAGGTCATCCACAGGCGCAGCATCGTTGACCTCCCGTCCCTTGCCTTTGCAAGGAATACCAATACGAGGCTGAAGAGGAGATGGAGATTAAGATAGGGAACGCTGGACAAGAGAAGCACTTGCGAGGAGACCATCTGATAGATCACCATGAGAAAGGCCACCACGATCACCGCTATCTTCGTGAAACCCGACACGCCGTCCTTCATTATTACCTCCGTTGTGCTCTAAAGACAGGGACCGACCGTATTATTGAATTACGCCGGCCTCT
The DNA here is from genome assembly GCA_002418945.1 of Deltaproteobacteria bacterium UBA5758. Lineage (GTDB taxonomy): Bacteria > Desulfobacterota > Syntrophorhabdia > Syntrophorhabdales > Syntrophorhabdaceae > UBA5609. The sequence continues at coordinate 13,413 of DIFC01000037.1, forward strand.
TTGAGCCCGGTCATAGGTACCTTGTTCTGCTTGTAGAACTTCACTGCTGCCGGGTGCATCCTCGCCTCGGGCACCTCCACCGCCGCAACGGTCTTCTTGGTAATGATCCTGGCCGCAGGGCTTAACTGCTGAAATTTGTCGATATTCTCCACGTAGACCCTGAGGATCTCTGTCACCACCTCATCCGGCATTGACGCATCGACGCCCCAGTTCATGCACTTCCCCAGCGCGGTCGTGGGCGTCTTGTTCTCCTTGCCGATCTGACCGGCAGGTATCGTCACGATCGTGCCGGGGTGGCCTGTGGCCTTTTTCATCTTCGCCAGGATCTCTTTGTCAATGGATATGGGATAGACCGTCTTAAGGGCAAACAGTTCGTTCAGATAAGGTGAAGGCTCCCACTTGCCCGACCCCACCGGGTTCACGCCGCCATGGATCACATCGACGGTTCCGTCCCTAGCCGCGTCGGTCATTGAGTTCATGCCGAGGTACTGGTACTTGGGTTTCACCCCTGCCGCGTCGAATATCTCCATGAATGCCTTTGCCTTTGAAGATGCCCCTGAGACGTTGGATATGACACAGCTCTTTCCATCCATATCCTTCAACGTTTTGATCTTCGCATTCGTGGTCATCAGGACGTCTACAGTGAAGCCTCCGAAGGCAATGTGGCGGAAATTATCAAGATTATATTTCCCGGCAAAATTCTTCCAGTCGCCGATCTGCTGCTTCGCAGCCCACACCTCGTCCTCTACCTGGAAGAATACGAGGCTCTGCCGTTTCTCGGGCTTCATGATCAGCGTCTTCATATCAACCGCAGGCCCCCTGCCTTCACGGGCTATCGCCTTAACGATCTTGCTGTTCTTGTTGATCAGCTCAGCCCAGTAGACGGCAATTGTGTAAGGATTCGTACCTGTCCAGAGGCCGGAGATCTCCACCTCATACTTCTTCTCCTGCGCAATAGCAGCCCCCTGCAAGAGGCTCACGGCAAAGAACAGTAACGCCGCCACCACGATCCGATGAATAATTCTTTTCATGAATAAATCCTCCTTCCAGTTTTTGATTGTCGGGATATTACCCGTAAAAGCCTTGCTGTATGTTCATCTTCCCCTTACGGAAAGATACGTCTTGTACCCACCGCTCAGATTCCTAGTTTTAAATCCGCTCTGCATCATGATCCTTTGCCCTATGTATGATCTGAGGCCCACATCGCAGTAAAGGACATAACGCTTGTCTCTGTCCAGCTTGGCGATCCTCCTTCTCAGGCGGTTCAGCGGAATGTTGGATGCCCCTTCGATAATACCGCTTGCAAGGATATCTTCAGCATCCCTTACATCGATGATCGCGGCACTCCCCGGATCGAGCCCTGCCAGATCCGTGCTGTGGATAATGTCGTGATCGCCCTTCAATATGTTCGCTGCCGTAAATCCGGCGACATTGACAGGATCTTTTGCAGCAGAAAAGGGCGGTGCATAGGCAAGCTCCAGCTCCTCAAGGTCAAAGACCGTCATCGAGCCCCTGATAGCGGTCGATAACACGTCGATGCGCTTGTCGACCCCTTCCATCCCCACGATCTGGCATCCAAGGATCCTGCCGCTTCCCGGAGAGAATAACAGCTTGATCGTCATCATCTTCGCGCCGGGATAGTATCCGGCATGGGACCCTGAATGGGTATAGCTCGCACAATAGGGGATGTTGTTGTTTCGGAGCGTGCGCTCCGTGGCGCCCGTTGATGCCGCGGTCATCTCAAAGATCTTCACTATGGCGGTGCCGAGGGTCCCTTTGTATACGGAACGCCTGCCCACGCTATTGTCAGCCGCAACCCTCCCCTGCCTGTTTGCCGGGCCTGCCAGCGCCGTCATTCTGGGAAGGCCTGTCACAAGGTCCCGTACCTCAACGGCATCGCCAACAGCGAATATGTCAGGGTCTGAGGTCATCATCAGCGCATTCACTTTGATGCCTCCCAGCATGCCCAATTCCAACCCCGCCTCCTTAGCCAGCCTGCTTTCCGGCCGCACCCCCGCAGAAACGATAACCATATCGCAGGGTATCTCTTCTCCGCTGCCGGTAAAAACATTGATCGATTCTCCCTGCCGGACCAACCTGTTGACGCCCGATCCCAATCGGCAAGCCACGCCCTTTCCTTGCAAGTGCCCCGAAATAATGGCCGCCATCTCCGGGTCAAGCTTCTCCAGGATCTGGTCAAGCTTCTCCAGGATCGTCACCTTTATGCCTTTCAAGGCAAGATTTTCCGCCATTTCGAGGCCGATATAGCCAGCTCCCACAATGACGGCTGAACAGGGTCTCTTCTCTTCGGCAATGGCCTTAATCCGGTCTGCGTCAGGGATGTTTCTTAAGGTGAAAACATTTTTCAGCTCCATGCCCTCTATTGCCGGCCTTGCAGGTTCTGCACCGGGAGAGAGGATCATCTTGTCATATCCTTCCCGGCGTGTATCGCCTGTCAGGAGGTTTTTGACCTCGACCTCCTTCCTTTTTCTGTCTATGAAAACGACCTCGGATAACACCCTCACGTCTATTCGATAACGGTTCCTGAAGTCTTCGGCAGTGGTGACAAGCAGGTTGTTCCGCTCTTCTATTACCCCGCCGATATAATAGGGGAGGCCGCAGTTTGCAAAGGAAATATGTTCTCCCCTTTCGAAAAGGACGATCTCCGCATGTTCGTCCATGCGACGCGCCCTGGCTGCAGCCGTAGCTCCTCCCGCAACCCCGCCTATGATCACCAGCTTCATCGTCACGTCCCCTGCTTCACGAAAGCTTACTGCATCCCGACTGGGAGTACTTCGCCCCCTTTACAAACTGTTCAACACGGCTTTGCGCCGCAGCCCTGAAGACTTCCAGGCTCTCGGGAGAACCGTCTCCTGATTCCTCTACAGCACACCTTGCCAGTTCACTCGCAAGATGTTCCCGGGTCTTACCCGACTCAAGGTCGCAGCGTACCGCAGACATAGCATCGCCTACATGATCGAAATCAAATACATCTTCTATTATTTCACGAGCCTCTTCCATGGTGATACCCATAGATACCTCCTTTCCCCCGGCTCAACAAAGGATCGCGCCATTTCTCTTTCATACCCTTTTGATCTCACCGGTCTCTTTATTCTTGTAATGGACCCGCATCATCAACGGATGCCTCATGGTAAGAGCGCCCGGCACCGGGCATTCCCCCACGCAGCAGCCGGCATACCAGCACTCCTCCGGGTACAGGATGATGGGGGGTTTGCCTTTCTCCGGGTTCTCAACCAGGACGTCGGTGGTGCATATGTTTACGCACTTGTTGCAACCCGTACATTTTGTCTCATCTATGACAACAGGCATGCTTGGAGTCGGTTTATTGGGAAAAGCATAACACCTCTGCCCTGGATCATCTATCTGGGTTTCTCTTTTTTTCATTATCTTTTCCTCCTCGGTCCGTTACGATCTCTTCTTTTTCAGGTATCCCTTGTAGTCCGGGTTGTGCGCTTCATAGTTCCCGGCCAGATCGCCGTGAAAATCGAGCGGCAGTTCCCCGATCTTTGTCTCCCCGCCCGCCTGTTTTATGGTAACCCATTTGCGCCACTCCGGCGGGTCGATCTCAGGGTAGTCCTGTCTGAAGTGCCCAAGCACCTCGCTGCTTGCCTTCCGGGCCATACAGGCCTGAAGGATGACCTCATCCACAGTAAGAATATTGTAGGTCTCGAGAACTCGGAGCAGGATGTGGGGGTTGCTTGCGTATGCCTCAGGGTAGTGCTCTTCCTTGATATCACGGACCCACTTGAGCCCCGTCTTCATGAGGCCTTCGTTCCGCAGCCCTCCGCAGTAGTTCTGCATGGCCCTGGCGCCGGCAAAACGCAGCTCCTTCCAGTCTATCCAGTCCTTTCCCGGCCTTCTCTTTGTCGGGGCGTAAACCCTTGCCTTCTCGTTCTCTACCTGTGCGCCGTCAATTAACGGAGCGCCGCTCAGCTTCGCAGCATACTCTGCCGCCTTCCTGCCGGCATAACGTCCAGTGGCACAGGCGTGGTAATAGTAGTTTCCTGCCAAGATGGCGTCCCCTACCGCATAGAGACCCTCAAGGTTGGTTCTGAGATCCCAGTCTACGACGACTTCGCCTCCATTTCCGAAGGCCTCCATCCGGTACGGCCCAAGCGCGAGGGTTGCATCCATGCTCGGATAGGGCTCACCGCTCACAGTGAAATAATTCTGGAGCATATCCCGGGCCGAATTGAACCCTGCAGCCTCATAATTGACCAGCACAGGGATCTTTGTCCTCCCTTCGTTTCCCACCATGATGCCCCAGATCGCCTTTCTTTCATACCACGGCATGGAAGTGAGGTCGGCATAGAGGGGCAGGACAAACTCCCCTTTGCGGATGCGCTCTGCAAGGTCAGAGGGCATGGCGGGCTTGCTGTACCTCGGATCCCGTGAGCGTTCGGCGATGAATTTCTGGCCCGGCTTCGGCTTGCATCGCTCTTCCACCGGGACCGTGTTGCCTTTGGCATCCACATAGGGAACCTCCTTACCGTTGGCATCAACCATGGTCGCAGGATGCCACGTGTTCCACCAGTTGCCCGTCCCGTAGGATGGATACTCATACCCCGGTGGAACAGCCGCCCTGCTTCGCTCCATCTGGGCGAGCTCGACGCCTGCCCGCCACATGATGGCAGGACCGTCGCCGGTGATATTGGGCTTGAACATGTCAAGACCAATAGACTCCGTGGAAAAACGCCAGCTAGTCTGGTGACACGACATGGCGTTGATCGTTGCCTTTGCCCGAAAGACATAGAGCTCGCCGGTTCGCATATTTATTCCTGTAGCGCCTACCACCCTGGCGCCCTGTCTTCCTCCTTCCGTCAGCAGGCTTGTTGCCACCACCCTGTCAAAGACCTTCACGCCCAGCCGCAGGCATTCGTTGAACATGGCCGGCTTGAAGGTAGCCCCCCAGACGCGGAACTGAAACCTGTTCTCATAATCGTAGCAGAACAGGAATTTCGTCTTCTCGTCCCTGAAGGGGGCGCCCTTGAACTCGTCTTCAAGATCTCTGATCTTCGCGCCCATCTTTTCGATTTCAATGAGCGTATCGTAGGCCTCTCTGGCCGCTATATACCGCGAGAGGGAATTTGAGTATCCTTTGTAGGTGACCGCCTCCCATTCCACACAATCCTCAGGCGTAATGCTCGAGGCAGGGTTAGGGGTATTGAGCCAGTGGTCGAACCCTGAACCGCCGCCGGACCTCTTCGGGTACGCCTTGTCCAGAAGCGCGACGGTGCAGCCCTTTTTTGCCGCGCTTATTGCAGCCATACAGCCGCCGGGCCCTCCTCCGAGAACAACCACGTCCACATCCACGTCGTTTACCACGCCATACCTCACAGGATAAGGCCATTCCATAGGCTTTCCGGACTCCCTTACCACGTCTTCCCAGTTCATATTAATCCTCCTGACCGCTCAAAAATGTACACCTTAAAGCCAATCGACATCGTCGTATCTGGTATCGCCGCAATGAACCACCCCGAAGCATGCTGCGGGGGGGGTATATAGGTCTATTGGACTATCCATAATACCAAAATACTATAGTAATCTCTTTTACGCTGTCAAGAAAAATTTTTATTGAGATTATTTTTTATACTGAGGCATGCAATTGCACTGCGAAGGAGGGGAAAACCCGGGTTAGAATATCCCTGCGTTGACGCCCTCGGCAACTGTTTTGCCAAGCTCAAGGCATTGAGCCAGCATCTCTTCCGTTACCTGGCCCTTGCAGACGACGGGGTGCTGGACCCTTTTGAAGCGATACCCCTTACATATCCTCTCGATATGCGCCAAGGCGCCGCTTCCATCATTCCCTGCACTGATGACGATACAGAAAGGCTTCTTCTTGGTCGCCGGGTCCTCTTTCAGTTCTTCGTAGGTTCTGTCGAAAAGGTCCTTTATCGCCCCTGCCATATAGCCGAAGTACTCAGGTGAGCAGATCACCAAAGCATCGCAGTCCTTTATGTCCCGGGCAGTGGTATCTGCGGCACGCTTGAAAACTGCATGAGCATTTTCTGTGCTCATAACCCCCTGAGCGACAGACCGCGCAAGCCTTTCTGTATTCCCCGACTGGGAGTGGTATGCAACAAGTATCTTAGCCATATAAGATATCTTTCACTGTGAATGGCCTATCATCCCCCATGCCTTTGCCGCTATCTCAGAGATATCCAGCACCGACAGATTCTCTTCAAGCCCCTCAGATTTGACGGCATCTTCAAACATGATGAGGCACTTGGGACAGGCAACGGCAAGCACCCTGGCGCCTGCCTTGAGCGCCTCCCTTATCCTGCGCCTTGCCGGGCTGTTCTCGCTTCCGCCCAGGAGGTCTATCTGGAAATTTCCACCGCCGCCGCCGCAGCAGAGCGCGCTTTCTCTGTTTTTCTCCATTTCAACAAGATCCACTCCGGGGATTGCTTTCAGGATCTCCCTCGGCGCCTCGTACTCGTTATTCCAGCGCCCGAGAAAACAGGGATCATGGTAGGCGACTCTGACATGCATATTATCTGAAAATCGAATCCTCCCGGCCTTGAGCAGGCCGTTGATAACGTGCGTGTAATGAAAAATAGAAAAATCTCCCCCATATGCCGGATAATGGTTTTTGAATGCATTGAAGGCGTGAGGGGAGAGGGTAATGATCTTTTTCACGCCAAGCCCTTTGAACCTCGTAATATTATCCTGAGCCAGGACCTCAAACAACCCCTGTTCGCCAAGCTTGTGCACCTCGTTCCCGTCGCAGTTCTCCTCGTTCCCGAGGACGCCGAAGGAGACCCCTGCCCTGCGAAGTATCTGCGACAGCGCCAGTGCCGACCGCCTCGCCCGGGCATCGTAAGAGCCCGTGCATCCCACGTAGAAAAGGTACTCATGGCCGTTGTACCGTTCTATCTCTGTCCCTTCCGCCCAGGCGCCGCGGCTGCTCCGTCCTGTCCCGTAAGGATTTCCATAGAGCTCTACGTTCTGCAGAAAGTTCTTCACTGCCGCCGGCAGCCTTCCCGCCTCTACCATTTCTCCCCGTGCTGCAACAACCATGTTCACGATGTCAACATTAAAACGGAGGGGGCATTTGACCTCGCAGTTCCTGCAGGTGGTGCAGGAATAAAGCACCTCTGCAAGATGCTCTGTCCAGTCGATCTGCCCGTTGAGCCACGCCCTTGACAGCCACAGCCTGCCTCCGCAGGAGTAGGTCTCCATCCTGAAACGGGCATAGGGCGGGCAGTTGTTGACATCTACCCAGTTGGCAGGAAATTTACAGTAGCCGCACCTGAAACAGCGGTGAATCGTATCCCCGTATGCAAAATCTTTCAGCGCCATTATGGTATCTCCCAGTTGCCGGGGTTCATAATTCCCTTTGGATCAAGAAGTCCTTTTATCTTTTTCATCAGGTCCCGCGTGTTAGGGTCAAGCCTTTCCAGTACAAGTTTTTGACCAAAGGTACCCGGCTTCCAGATGACCCCTCCAAGCTCCAGAACAAGCCTGTCCGTCTCATGGAGCGCGTTCCTTGCCCCTTCGATGGTCTTTGGGTCGGCCCGGTTGAAGGCGTAGGTCCAGGCGAACATCATTGAGTGTGCCGCGCCGATGCACCGGCCCGTAACCGTATAGGGGATATCGTGCCTCTCCGAGATCTCACGGCCTCTCCGGTAGCACTCGGGGTATTTCTCTATGGGCATGATGCTGCCCACATATTCGAACCCCCCGCCCTTCTTATAGTCTGAGGTCTTGGATATCTGCGGGCGCTCCAGGCTCCTTGTAAAACCAAGGTACGCCCCGTCCCCCCTTTTTATGTATTCGCCGAGCGTATCGTCCCAGATGATCTCCTGCTTCAGCTCAAGCTCTTTTTCGGAATCCGCCGCAATATTAACAGTGAAGTGCTGGAGCTTGCTTGCAAAGGGGGGGATGGCGCTGCTGAAGGCGATGATATCTTCCGCCATCTGCGTATGCGTGAGCTTGTAGAAGATCTCGGGGACAAGCCCTTCGTCATCCACAACAAACCGGCCTATCCCCCGTATGCGTTTTGCCGGCAGGAGACGAATGGACAGCTTGGTGATGATTCCCGTGGTGCCGCACCACCCCAGGAACAACCCCACATCTGGCATGGGATGGTTCGTGAACCAGCTCGCCCCGACGGCACAGGAGCCGAAACTACAGACCTCCCCGGTGGGAAGAACTACCTCGAGGCCGTTAACCATATCAGAGTTGAAGCCATAAGGATGGGCGAGATCGCCCTGGCCATGAATAACAACATTTCCAACAATGGTTGCTGCGGGAGGCGCCCCGGGTTCGGAGTGGGTAAGATGAGGATGGTGCCTTTCCAGGTAAGAGGTCAGCTGCCCCTGGGAGACGCCGCATTCCAGAACGGCATACCGCGCCTTCTCGTTCACCTCGATGATGCGGTCCATGCGTTTGAGGTCAAGGAGGATGCCGCCCCTCAAGGGCACCGCCAGCCCGGCCAGTGACATGCCCCCGCCCAGCGGCACGACGGGGATGTTCTCCCTGTTGGCAAGCCTCACTATCTCCTGCACCTGTACCGTCGTTTCCGGCGAAACCACATAATCAGGCCTATGAGGCTCTGCGGTCCCCAGGTCGAATGAATAGATGTAAAGCTCCTCCGGACGGTCGGAAACATGTTCGGCATCAACGATGGCAGCCAGCGATTGGTATATGGAATCCATCAGGTCACCTCCACCCTGCAGGGATCTCGCCGATTGCAAGCCGGCAGAGATCGCTCATATGAACAGGTTTTATGCCATTGCGGGCGACCGTTCCTCCCAAGGTCTGGAAGCACGCCGGGCAGTTGAACACGCATACCTCGGCCCCGGCCCTTTTCATATCCTCTACGTTTTTCTGCTGCTGCATTGCGGCCCCCTTCCGGCTGCCCTCGCGCTTCTGTCCCTCAATGGCGCCTGCGCAGCAGAGAGCATTCTCGTCAACGAACTCCCGCTTTACGCTCTCCGCGCCGATAAGATCAAAGATGCGGCCGACGAAGAGGTGCTTGTCCGGAGAGAGTCGGGAGGAGCAGGGGCGCTGGTAGGCTACTTTCAGATTCACAGGCCGTATCATCTCCTTGAGCTCAACAAGACGGTTGTATAGGTACTCGTAGAAGTGGACGGGTCTGAAGGGCACGTCGATCCCGTGGGCCTTGCAATAGGACGTGTAGGCGCCGTAACACTCATCATGAAAACATACAACCTCCGTTGGCTTGTGTTTCGCTATGGTCTCAATGATGCGGGGCAGCCTTTCTTTAATGACAGAGTCCCTTCCGTAATGAAGATACATGAGCTGGCAAAAATAGTGGAACATCTTGCGCTCATCCGTCGATATCGGAGTAACCCCATCAAAGAGTTTTCCCTGTATAAGATAGGTGAGCTCTGAAAAGGCGGCGATATTCAGTACCGGTCCGTTTATCTCCTTGATCTCCGGCTGACCCCTGAAAGGGATCCCGAGATTGACCGCCCGCTGTATAAGCGGCCTCGGCACCGGGGAGAGGCCAAGCAATTCCTGCTTCTCTGCGATAAGATAGTATGGATGGTTCCCGAATGTGCAGTACTCTTCGCAGGCATAGCAGGTTGCGCATTCGTGAAGCACGAAGGAGTCTTCTCCGCGGGCTATCTTCAGGATCTCTTTTTGTGCGGTCTCACCGTCGATCTCCATATATTGACATCTGGTGAGGCATGCCTGGGTGGTACAATGAAGGCACAATTCCGGATCAAATTTCAATTCATACATTCTCTCTCCTTATACATCCGCCTTTCCAGACAGTTTGCGGAGAAATTGCGTAGAAACAGCAGTCCCTTTCAGGTAAAGGGACTGCTGTAAAAACACTGCAAATCATTGCAGGGGTTCTTAGAAGGCCATTCTCGGCTTCCAGACCTTCCAGACGTTTCCTACAAGTTCGGGGCTTGGTGAAAGCGTTACCCTGCCCGGCTGCCACCCGGAAGGGGTTGCCTCGCCCGTTGCCCGAACATGCTGAAATGCCTTTACCTGCCTGATGAACTCTACGATATTACGGCCTACCGGGGGCGTGAGAACCTCCATGGCCTGAATGATCCCATCGGGGTCGATGATGAAGCGGCCCCGGATATCCACCCCTGCCTCTTCATCGTAGACGCCATAGACCCTGCCTATGAGGCCTCCTGCGTCAGAGAGCATAGGAAAGGGAATCCCACCCTTGGCCATCTTCGAGAGCTCGGTCTCCTGCCATATCTTGTGGACAAAACGGCTGTCCGTGCTCATTGCAAGAACCTGCACCCCGAGGGCCTTTATCTCTTCGTGTTTGACGGCGACCGCCGACAATTCGGTTGGTCAGACAAAGGTGAAATCGCCGGGATAGAAGCAGAGCACCACCCACTGGCCTTTAAATTCCGAGAGCGAGATGTTCTTGAAGACACCGTCTGCAAAAGCATTCGCCTCAAAGTCCGGCGCCGGCTTCCCTACTCTTGCTGTCATAATTACCTCCTTTTGTTGACTTGTTCCTGCTGATACCGGAGCTTCCGCGGGCGGCATCCCGACAGGCCCCTTTGCCGCTTTTACACATGACTCCTTCTGTTCCGCCATAGACAAACCTCCTTTCACTAAAAAGTCACTACATCGTATCCTGCATCGATATACCTCGACATGTCGGGATGTCCCGACATATTGTCCAATAACGCCACCTCCATTCCATCTCGACGGCTTGTTACAGGAAGGCCCAACTCGGCATCCGGCATCCTGCTTCTTGCGGGCCGTTTCACGTCTTCCCTCTCCTTATCAACGTATCGGGGTCGCTTAAAGGCTTTACGGATATCTTGTGGCTCCTGTATACGGATATCACCGGGAGACCGCTGAACAATTCCTGTATCGCCGACAATCCTTCTTCCGGGAGCGGCTGAACCGGGGATTGCCGCAAAGGGGTGTTCAGCTGGACTTCGTCAGGGCCGATATCCCGGACGATACGCGCCAGCTCTCCTGCATGGCCTTCATTTTCCTTCGTAAACATAAGCTGCAAGGCCAATTTTCCTTTATACCCTCTTCTGAATTTTTTTATACCATCAAGGACTCCTTGAAACCTGATCGTCCCGCCAGGGCGGTTGATCACCTCGAAAACCCCCTGAATTGGCGCATCAAGCTTTGCGATCACATAATCTGCCAGCGCAAGTTCTTGCCTGACGTCTTCACGGTCTATTATCGACGAGTTTGTGATGACCGCTATCGGCTCTTTGCGCGTTCTTCTCGCAGCGGTTATCGCGTTGCCCAGATTCGCCGCCAACGTCGGCTCTCCGCGGCCCGAGAAGGTCAGATAATCTATCTGTACATCCGGGGGCAGCATCGCAAGCTCCTTCATAACTTCTTCGGCATCTACATATTTTTCCCTTGAGAGAGAATAGTTTTTTGTCTTCCCAATCTGGCAATAGATACAGTCAAAGCTGCATATCTTTTCTGTTTGAGAAAGCAGGTCAATGCCCAGAGAGCTCCCAATCCTCCATGAGGGGACAGGCCCGTAGATATATTTAAATCTTTTCATTGCACCCATTCTATTTTCCCTCCGCTCCTTCTACAAGCGGGGCATCTACGTCCCTGCACCATTCTTCCATAGAGCCGTCGTAGATCCTCACATCCCTGTACCCGAGTATTTCGCTGAACGCAAACCACCAGGAAGAGGCGAACTGCCCGTTGCAGCAGAGGACCACGATCCGCTTGTCGGGGTCATCGCCGACGCTGTGCAAGGCAATGTACCTGAGCACATCAGGGTTTGTAAAGGTCCCGTCCTTGTGAAAGACAAGAGAGAAAGGGAGATTGATCGCGCCGGGGATGTGCCCTTTCCTTTTCAGCATCGGATCCTGCGCTTCCCCTTTGAATAGTTGTTCGGTTCTTGTATCGACGATGGCCAATTTCTTGAAGTTGGACGAGATGTATTCTTTCGTCGCAAGCACGTCTTCATTCCATTTGCACTTATATCTGCTCTTCGGCCGTTTGACCCAGTCCTTTGATACAGGATAATTCTTCTCCACCCACTTTTTGTAGCCACCATCAAGGATGGCGGGGCGCTTCACCCCCGCATATTTCAGCGTCCATGCAACACGGGTTGCGTTTACGAGCTGCCGGTGCGTATCTGTGTTGCTTACAATCACCACGTACGTGTCGGCGCTTATGCCGGAGGAGCAGATCGTATCCGTGAGTTCGTCCCTGTAAGGAAGCTGGCAATCAAGGCTCTCGCCCATCGTGCGCCACGCCGCATAGGTAAGGCTCAACGCACCGGGGACATGGCCGGCCCTGTAATCCTCAACCTTTCTTACGTCAAGCACGAGCACGTTCGGCTTCCCAAGATTCTCGTTGAGCCACGACGCCGATACTAATGCAGGGAGATCCTCCGAATGAAGAATCAAAGGAGTGCAAAGCATTATCAAAAACAGGGCCAACACCAGGTGTTTTTTCATAACGGCCTCCTATCTTTTCTTTCTGTGCACGTACTTCTCGAAATAATCTATGATTGCCTTCTGTAGGCCAGCCGCCCCCAGGGCAGAGCAGTGGATCTTGAATTCCGGCAATCCGTCCAGCGCGGCTATTATATCATCCTCAGTAAGCATCATCGCATCATCCAGGTTTTTTCCTATTATAAGCTCCGTCATGGCGCTTGCGCATGCTATGGAAGCAGGACAGCCTCTTATCTGATATTTTACATCAGCAACGATATCCTTTTCGACCTTGATAAAGACCCTCAGGAAATCACCACAATTGGGATCGCCGATCTCACCCACTCCGCTCGCATCCTCTATGACGCCCACGTTTTTCGGGTCTTTAAAATGCTGGATAACTTTATCGCTGTATACATGCATGGCCTGTCATTCCCTCCTTATAGTATGCTGAGTATATTATACCAGATGTTCACGGGTTCTCATCATGGTTATCAGTTTTATTGCCCCTGTCCTCTTTAACTGCCTGAAGTTGGCCCCCTCGCTTATATGCTTAAGCGCTACTTTATCATCTGTAACCCTACTCCCAGAGACAACTTCAACCCCGTAATCAAACAATACCGTGCTCATAGGGGTTGTCGGCCCAAGTAGCATCTTCACGCTCTTTTCGGGGCATAATCTGAGCAGTTCCGGCAAGGTGTGGTTTATGAGGGTCGTGCTCGAGATGGCTACTATGTCCGATTGAGGAAGGTACTGCCCTGCATTATCCTCCGGATAGTCGCCCGGCCTCTGCCTTTTTTCGATGACCCAGAGATTTTTGGTCACCTTTTTCAAGTCATTCGTAAAGGGAAAATGGCCGATAACAGAAACGTTTTTGCCGGCCCCCTTTTGCAGCAGCAGGCTCCCCGCATTGACCTCTACGCACTTCGACTCGTCGATCTCTGTGAGGGAATTTATCGCCGCGAGCCCCAACGAAGCCTTCGATATATCATCAGAAAGCGCAAACCGGGCAAGACTGAGGGCAGACATTTCCGTCAACTGTGCGGGGGTGCTCCCGTCAATCTCTTCATTCGTGCAGCAATCCTTCAGCATGGTAGATGAAAGCCCGCAGAACCTGCTCACCACTGCGGTCCAGAAGATCCCCCTCCTGACCTCTTTTACCTGGGCATCAGTATTGATCCGGCTGATGATCTTTTCAAGAATCTCCATTATAAAACCCCTTTTCCTGCGGACAATAATCTATTTTGTGTTCCTTACAGACACAAGTTCTGCCGCTATGCTGATCGCTATCTCCTCCGGCGTCTCTGCGTTGATGGAAATCCCTATCGGCGCATGGATTCTGCCGATGGTCCCTTCATTAAAACCGCTCTTTCTCATATGGTCAAGTATGATCTTTACCTTTCTTTTGCTGCCTATCATGCCCACATACCTGGCATCCCTTTTCATCGATTCCACAAGCGCCTCCGCATCGAACTGGTGGCCTCTCGTGATGATCACAACATACTCGTTGCCGGTAAAATCCAGGTAATTGAAGGCATCCTGAAAATCTCCGACTATGATCGTATTCGCGTCGGGAAACCTTTCTTTGTTCGCAAACTCTTCCCTGTCGTCTATAACGGTGATGTGAAAACCTGCGATCCTTGCTATCTTTGAAAGAGATTGCGCCACATGTCCTGCGCCGAAGATGTAAAGCGGGAAGGATATCTGTATGGGATCCACAAACAAACTGTCCAGAAGCACTGGCTGGTTTCCGTAAAACAGATCTTTATGTTTCTCGATTGTTTCACTGTCCAGCGGGTCCCCGACAACGTTCAGTTCCTTGTCGATCACTGTCTTGGCAAGGGCGCCCTCCCTGAAATTCGTTACTACGACCCCTTTCTCCCTGTTTTTCAGGCAATCCTCGATGCGCCTGTATACGTTAAGTTGTTTCACCGTTACCGGTTCCAAAAGCACCTCAACGTTGCCGCCGCAGAGCATATCCTTCTCCTCAACCCTTTCAGCATCCATCCCTATGCTGAACACCTTCGTAGCCCCTTTGTTCATTATTGCAAGGGCTTCCCTGTATCCTTCTGATTCCAGGCGCCCACCGCCCACAGTCCCGAAGGTCTTGCCGTCTTCCCCGACGAACATCTTTGCCCCTGTATCCCTCGGCGCAGATCCCGTCCTCCTGATCACAGTGGCCAGTACCCCGCCCTTACCCCTTTCCAGGTATTCGCCGATGACTTTATAGATATTCATTCTCTATAACACCCCTTAAATAATCCATTTTTTATAAAGATTTCTCAAACTAAAATAAAAGAGCGCAACGCAAAAAATGGCTATGGCCAGAAAATCCACGCCCAGGGACATCATATTCCGTCCGTATATCGCACCATGAAGAATATCAACGCCATATGTCAAAGGGAGCAAATAGGAGAGGGGACGGAGAAATAGGGGCAGCGCATCAACGGGAAAGAAGAGGCCGCAGAGAAATATCATGGGAAACCGGAAGAAGTTGGAAAACGTCTGGGCTTCGAAAACCTCGCTTACCGAAACGGCAACGAAAAGGCCAAGAAACGTCGAGACGACGGCGATCATCAGCACGGCAGGCAACGCTAACGCCCAGTCAACCCGTGAAAGATCGCCAAGGAACAACGCCAGGATCACCGGAACAAAGGCATTCGCCATACCGAATAAGATCGCGCCTGCTGTCTTGGCCAGCATAAGAAGCCATACCGGAATAGGCGCAAGCAACAGACGGTCGAATGAGCGGCCCTTTTTCTCGAATGTCACCGTAACCGACAGCATAGAAGTGGTCCCGAAGAGGATAGAGATCGCTATCACACCGGGAAGCAATGAAAGTACGCTTTCAATCCCCCGTCCTGACTTTATGAAAAACATCCCCGTCCACGCCAAAGGAAAGATCAATCCCCAGCTTACGTTCGGGGGCTTAAGATAATAGGCCCGCATGTCTTTAAGGAGGATATTCCAGAAGGCGATCCACCGTTTCATGTCCCTCCCCCCGTCTTCTCCTTCTCTTTCTTCATTAGATCCGCTTCAATGCCGGTGATCCGGACGAAAACATCTTCCAGCGATGGATGGATATGCCGCGCTTCCAATAGCTCGACATCGTGCTCCTCAAAAAACCTGACCAGCATGCCTATGCGAATTGGTTCTGCCGACTCAATGCGGAACCGCCCGCCGGAAAGATCCTGCAGCGCACAATCAGGAAAGGCTGCGGCAAGCTTTTCGCGCAGGAGCTGGTCGGAACGCGAGACCGTAGCCAGCATCACGTGCCTGCCTTGTGCGGGCCGCAGCAGGTTCTCGACCGTATCGGCCCCGACTATTCGTCCGCGCACGATGAAGGCTATCCGGTCGCAGAGCCTTTCAGCCTCTTCGATGTAGTGCGTTGTGAGAAAAATCGTCGTTCCTGCACGGTGAAGATCCTTTATGAGCTGTCTGATGCTCCGTGCGCCAGCAACATCGATGCCGGTGGTCGGCTCGTCAAGGAACAGAACCGGCGGGTCGTGAATGATCCCGGCGGCTATCGTAAGTTTCCGCTTCATACCCTTTGAGTATCCTGCAAATTTTCTGTCCGCTGCTTCTGAAAGGCCAAAGACCTCCAGCAGTTCCCGCGCCCTGGTCCGGCGCACCTTCTTCGGCATGCCGTAGAGCGCTGCACAAAAACAGAGGTTGTCAAAACCTGACAGTTCAGGATAGAGGTTGCTCTCATCGGGGACAACCCCGATGAGATGCTGCGCAGCCTTTGTATCGTTTGTGCATTCGAAGCCCGCGATCCTGATGGTCCCCGAATCCGGCCTCGCAAGCCCTGTGAGCAGATTTATCGTAGTGGTCTTGCCGGCTCCGTTGGGGCCGAGAAAACCGAAAAATTCTCCCTGGTCCACCTTAAAGGACATATTGTCCACCGCAGTGATCGCACCGAATCTTTTTGTTAATTCGGCAGTTTCAATGAACGGGGATCGACCTTGGGTCATGGACATCTTTGCGTCTCTTCTCCAAACAAATACTGCGTTCCCGCTGTATTGAGGATGAACTGACGGGGCGCCCTTTTTGCGAACGACAGGATCGCCTCGAAACCTGTACAATGTGCAGGGATAACATAATCAGGGGCTATCGCCTCCATATCGTCCACCGTCTTATCTATTACCTCCTGAGAGGCATTGACCAGGTGGAACCCTCCTATCACCACGTGGACCTTATCGATTCCCATCATCTTCTGGGCGTGCCTCACCGTATTGATAATGCCCGCATGGGCGCAGCCCGAGATAACGACGAGCCCTTTATTTTTGACATTGCATGCGATAGCTTGTTCCCCGGAAAGGTCATCTTCCTCAAGCGTTGTGTCCCCTTTGAAAAACCTGCCAGGGGACCCCTTTTCATATTCTGTTATCTTTTCGATGTTTCCGGTCATATAACAACCGGGTATTACCTCGACAGGCTTCCTTACCTCTATTATTCTCGCGATGCCCTGTCTCTCTATTGCCTCTCTCTCCAGTTGTCCCATATCTCTCAAGTCCTGACTCCCCGGCCGCAAAGAGTACCTGTGAACAAACGCCCCCTCGCCTACGTAGAGCGGCGTACCCGAAACACCCTGTTCCAGTATCTTCATCAGGCCGCTCCAATGATCAAAATGGCCATGGCTCAAGCCGAATGCGTTGACCTTCCTCAGGTCTATCCCCAGCAGTCCTATGTTATTGAGAACACCCGCGGGATCAAGGCCGTAATCGAACATCAAAAAGTGCGCTTTCCCGTTCACCACGGCCTCTATATGATAGGAGAGGCCGTGTTCCGCGTGGATAGAGGCGCCGGGAGAAACCTTCCATCGCTTGCCTGACGGCGGATCGGCCCTTAACGAGTCGTAATAGTTGTCCGTCACGACGGTAACGACCAGCCTTTCAACTTCCGATGGGGTCAAGACCCCTTCGTTTTGATGTTTATTGGTAGGCATTTATATATCTCCCTTCATCCGAACAGCAAACCGTCGTGAGGTGAGGAAGCTCGGTCGTGTCATTTCCCCCCTCACCCTGACCCTCTCCCGCGAGGGGGAGAGGGGACATTGTTGCTGTGGCATTCTCCCGCGAGGGGGAGAGGGGACATTGTTGCTGTGGCATTCTCCCGCGAGGGGAGAGGGTGCACCCAGCCATCTTGACTCCCACAATGACTCCCTGACCCTCTCCCGCGAGGGGAGAGGGAACATTGTTACCCCGAAGCGCAGCTTCAGGGGATCTATTGATGGAGCATGTTTGCGGAGAAAGCCTGGCGCCGATGCTCTACATAACGTATCCGGGTTTAATGGTCGCACGTGTTCGCGCCTGTCTGCAATATTCCTTTCAGGTACTGCTCTACAATCTCCCTGGGGTATTCTCCCTGCGCTCCGGTAACGACGCTGACGCCCTGTTGTGCAAAAAGCTGCTGGGCGCGGCTGCCCATGCCGCCGGCTATGATGCAGTTGACGCCCTGCTGGGAAAGCCATGCAGGCAGCACTCCCGGCTCGTGGGGAGGCGGGGTGACGTAGTTCTCGTTCATTACCTTGCCTTCGCTGTCCGTATCGATGAGCGCGAATGCCTCGCAATGGCCAAAATGGGCGCATAATTTTCCCTGATAGGTAGGTATGGCAAATTTCATTGCAGCCTCCTTGTCATTAGCCTGATCCTGGGGACGAGGATCCGCAACGGACCTGTCGGCAGCATCCTTCTGGACAACTTCAGGACCGGCCTTTTCAAAATTCGTGATCTTGTCTACGATCTCATCAAACCTTTCCGCTGTTTTTGTCTTTGAGTAGAAATACATGTAAGGCCGCTCTTCATCGCCGCTCTTTACAATATCAGGGTCAAGGGGGATGGTTCCCAAAAACGGTACCCCATAATTCTCTGCCAGTTTTACACCTCCGCCGGTAGAGAATATATCCACTTCTTTGCCGCAGTGGGGGCAGACAAAGCCGCTCATATTCTCTAT
This sequence comes from Deltaproteobacteria bacterium UBA5758, assembly GCA_002418945.1. Classification (GTDB taxonomy): domain Bacteria; phylum Desulfobacterota; class Syntrophorhabdia; order Syntrophorhabdales; family Syntrophorhabdaceae; genus UBA5609. The sequence goes on from DIFC01000037.1 coordinate 31,766, forward strand.
AACGCCCGCGATGGGGAGGTTGAGCTGCCTGCAGAAGGTGATACATTTTTCCACGTCGATCGTAGCAACCTGCTGCGGCGTCGTGACGATGACCGCGCCGCCCTTTGCGCCAAGGAGCTGAGCGACCGAAAGGGGCTCGTCGCCTGTCCCGGGAGGGCAATCGACAACAAGACAATCCAGGTCGCCCCAGGCAACGTTCTGGACAAACTCCCGTATCACATTGGCCTTGAGCGGGCCCCTCCAGATAACAGCCTGTTCATTCCCATCGAGCAGCAACCCCATAGAGACAACTTTCAAGTTCGCATGCAGTTCTATCGGCATAATCTCGTCGTTGTATACGCCGACCCTTTTACCGATAAGGCCAAGAAGCTTCGGCACGCTCGGGCCGTGTATGTCCACGTCCAGTATCCCGGTACGAAAACCCCGCAAAGAAAGGCTCAGGGCGAGGTTGACTGCCACCGTGCTTTTTCCCACTCCGCCTTTACCTGAAAGGATAATAAATACGTGTTTGATCCTCTCAAGCTTCTTTTGTAGTGCCATTTCATCGTTTGACTTTTCGTTGCTCATAGTTCCTCCAGAATTGATTGTAATTTTGCGTGTATTCCCCGTATCGCCCCGCTTGCAACGCAATCGGGGGCAATATCAAGGATGGTTTTTGCTTCTTTCTGTGCCTCCGTTATCTTCGGCTCGTAGGGGATCTCACCGAGATAGACAAGGCCATTGTCCTTGCAGAACTGCTGCGCTTCCCTAACATAGGAGGCGTTGATATCGCTTTTGTTTACCGCCACTGCGGTCCTGATCTGGAAGTGCTTCGTTAACTCAACGATACGTTTCAGATCGTGCGCCCCCGTCGGAGTCGGTTCCGTCACTATCACCGCCAGATGCGTCCCTGTAAGTGAAGAGATGACGGGGCAGCCTATCCCCGGCGGACCATCGATCAGAATAAGTTCATTCCCTGCCTTCTTCGCCTCTTCACGTGCCTCATTTCTCACCATGGTAACAAGCTTCCCCGAGTTCTCTTCTCCGGGGAGCATTTCAGCAAAGATGAACCGGCCGTTATCTTCAGTGCTGCAGACATAGCAATACCCGGAAAGCCTCTCATCAAAATCTACCGCCCCTGCAGGGCAGAGAAAATAACAGGCTCCGCATCCCTCGCAGGAGACAGTATCTATCACAAAATCTTCAGATACCGCGTCGTATAAACAGACATCCCTGCATTTGCCGCAATCGGTACAGCGCTCAGGATCTATCTTTGCCTTCTTTCCCCCGAAAAACTCCTTTGTAGCCAATACCTCATCGAGCCGGAGGATCATATGAAGATTAGCGGCATCCACATCGCAATCGGCCACTACCTTATTGCGGAACAGAAAAGAAAGCGCTCCTGCGATGGAGGTCTTTCCTGTTCCCCCTTTGCCGCTTACAACAACCATCTCTTTTATCCCTACCATTCCTTTACCTGCCTTGTCTCCTTCCTGATACCTGCTAATCTGCCGATATTAAAGGCAAGCTCCATAAACCGATCGATATAGCCAGGGAGCTCCTTCAAAAAAATCTTTCCCATGGAGTAATGGCGCGCGATCTCCCTGTCTTCGGGCAATGCCATGATCACAGGCAGATCGTTTTTTGACAGATATGCATCGAGAGGTGGGAATTCGCCGTTTTGCCGGTTGATCACAACCCCGATCGGTTTTCCCATGCTCTTTGCCATGGAGACGGCGATCTTCAGGTCATGGAGGCCAAAGGGGGTTGGTTCTGTTACCATGACAACCACATCGGCATCGGAGATCGTTTTCACTACGGGGCATGATGTCCCCGGCGGCGCGTCGATGATCCGGATATAATGTTCCCTATAGTGGCGTTTCACCTCCTGGATAAGAGGAACAGCCATCGGCTCGCCCACGTTAAGAACGCCATGTATAAAATCGATGTCCCCGGCTGCAGTTCCCTCCTCTATCAGCCCTACTTCCCGGTCGCCGTCCCGTATTGCCCTCTCCGGGCATATATGTATACAGAGACCGCAGCCATGGCACAGCTCAGGGAACAGAAGCACGCCTTTCGGGAGCGTAACAAGGGCATTGAACTGGCAGTGGGCGCTGCATTCTCCGCAGGAGGTGCATTTATCCTTATCGATCGCCGGCACCAGAACGTTTGCCGGCCTGCTTTTATCGATCTTCGGCTTCAGGAATATATGTCCGTTCGGCTCCTCCACATCACAGTCCAGGTACTGCACCTGCTGCCTGGAATAAGAAAGAAAATAAGCAAGATTCACCGCTATCGTGGTCTTCCCTGTCCCCCCTTTGCCGCTTGCAAAGGCTATATTCCTGTCCTGCATCATTTTCATGTCCTTGTCATAGGCGTACTGCATTTTGGACATTTCTGCTCGTAGCAGGGTATTCCCCGTTCATGTGGCGCCCTCGTTCCGCACTGAGGACACACGCACTCTCCTGCCGGACCGAGCCCTTTTCCTCCCATCCTTCCTCTTCCGCCTCCTCCTGCCCCGATTCCTCTTCCTGCGCCTCCGCCGGCGCCTCTTCCACCTTTCCCTGTCATTGGACCCTGTCCCATTGGTCCTGTTCCATCTCCTCTTGGCATAGCAAATACCTCCTTTTTTTTACTATTTACCGGGGCTTACGTCACCCCTCATTAAACAAACTAGCAGCTGTCAGCACACAGTTGTCAGCTAAAACAAAAAAGGCCTTATGCTGATCGCTGATAGCTGACGGCTAAAGAAACGATATATTATTCACAGCTTTCATTACCCTTCACGCACCTTTTACCAGTGCCCGTTCACATCGGGACCGGCAAGTTTAGCAAGCTTCCCTTGCTCATATGCCTGAATCACCTGGGCGATAGTCATGTTGGATACAACATAGACATCAACGCCCGCCGCCTGAAGCACGCGAAAGGCATTCGGCCCGAGGTGGCCGCTGACAACCGCCTTTGCGCCTGCATTTACCACGTTCTGTGCGCTCTGGATCCCTGCGCCCTGCGCCGCGCCCATATTAATAGCGTTATCGGTCACCGTATGCTCTTTGGTCTCCAGGTCGTAGATGATCAGCTTTCGGCTCCTTCCGAAGCGCTCATCAACCATTCCTTCCAATGTTCCGTCAACACTTGTTATTGCTATCTTCATCGCTCCTCCTTGTTCTCCGGGTAATGCGCTATCCTTTTGAGACACCGATTTTCCTTTCCAACCCGCCGTGCACACCTGACGCCACCCGCAGGGTGGTATCTGCGCATTATCGACCATTACATTGCCCCCTTCAATCCTCAGCGCCTTTCCGTTCACGACAGCATCTGCCATCTTCTCGTGGGCGGAAAGTATAAGCCGGTGGAAGGTGGGCTGGGAAACATTCATCTGCTTTGCCGCTTCTTCCTGTGATATTCCGAGATGATCCTTTAGCCGGATCGCCTCAAGTTCGTCGTGCTGAAGAATAACCTCATCCAATTCCCCCATCCTTATGCCCGCCGGCTTGAAATACGTTACGTGGGGAAGAAATCCTATATTCCGGAAACATTTTGGTCGTGGCATTTAAACCTCTATTATGAATATATATTCATAACTACACCTTTGTCAAGAGGAACCGGGATAATTTCTATTTTGGGAGACTGTTCTCTTATAGAGGATAAAGGGGCATTGCTAGATTCACTTTGTCAATCTTCTTCTTTCAAAAACAATCTATGGTATTCGGGCTCAGTGAGGTGATCCTTCAGCATTTTGCTTACAACGTCAAATATCTCCTTCAGATCGTCATCGGTCATCCGCTTCAGGACCGTCTCCATCAACCTGTCATCTGAGAATTTCTGCAGGTATGCCTGCACCGTATGCTCATCGGATTGCCTGTCAAGACCGTATCCCAGAAAACCGTCGAACGTTTCTATAAACTTATGGGAGTGCTTTGCCATAACGCGCCGTGCCTTTCTCCTGCATTGTTCAATATATCTGTAATAACTTAGGATACCTCTTTTGTCGCCTTTGCGTAGGCAAGCACCGCCTCGACGTAGCTCTCGCAGTGGTTGTAGGCATATATCGCCTGACGCATTGCCTCGAGCCTGCCGTTCTCCCAGCCGTGTGCCTTCAGATAATTGGCAATGCTGGCAAAGGCGTCCCTGAAGTCGAAAAGGTCGATGATCCCATCCCCATTCCCGTCAACTGCGAACCGCACATATGAAGAAGGAATGAACTGGCAGACGCCGAAGGCGCCGGCCCAGGAGCCTTTCACTGAAAAGGGGTCTTTTTTCTGTTCCCTGCATATGCGGAGGAATTCTACCAGTTCGTCCTCTGCCCATGCTGAGCGCCGGTTTTCCACGAGTGTCATGGTGAGGAGGCTGTTAAGCACGGGATATCTTCCGGTGTTCCTCCCGAAATTCGTCTCTATGCGAAGGATCGCCACGACCACCTCCTTTTCCACGCCGAATGACCGTTCGATCTCTTCAAGGACATCCCTGTGTTCGCTTAATACCCTTTGCCCGCGTTCGACTGAGCTTTTTGTGAGGAGGCCGAACCTCCTGCTCATATAATCAAGTCCTTTGCCGCTTCTCCCCACAATATCCGGGTAGAGTTCCAGTCTGCTGTCTGAAAGGATCCTGCCGATCTCCTCCTCTGCAAATCCCTCCAGCTTTAACCTTTCCGTCAGATGGTTCAGCCTGTCTTGATATTGCGGGTCGATATCGGCGTACAGGAACGAACGGGACAAAATGACTATAAAAAGAACATTGATAATCAGTAAAAAACGGAAAGAATAGTTTTTCAGCGACGCAACCCCATTTCCTCTATCATAGCAACGCCTCAAATAAAATCAACAGGTTTTTGTTCACAGCCGTCTTGATAAAATATCTCTTACGCTACAAGATTTCCTTGATTTTCTTTTGCTTAACTTAATATATTTATCCAAGGGAAAAAAGTTGGTACATTCATTATATCTCAATAAAGATAATTGGAGGCATGATACGATGAAAACAGTAAAATTGTTTATGGCCGGGATGATGGCGGGGTTGATCTTTTGTCTGCTTCTCTCGCAGAACGTAACGGCGGGAAACGTGGAGATCGAGAACAATTCCGATGAAACTATCTCCGTAGCCACCAGCGCGGACGGCGACCGGCATATTGTGAATGTAAAACAAGGGGAGCGGGTAAAGGAGGTTCAATTCATCGCTCAGGCCATTACCAAGATCGTTGTTGCCAGGGAACCTAACGAACAAAAGCATACCCCTTTTACGCCGCTTAAGGTGTACAATGTCGTCATGCCGAACATGATGAAAAATTACAAGGTCGTCATATCCCCTCCGGGCGGCGCGGAAAAAGATGTTCAGATAACAGAAATAAATAAAAAATTATTTTGAACGTCTACTACCAGGTAGGAAAAAAATAGGTAGCCGGGGGCTATCCCGATAAACGTTCCGCGCCGTGAAAGATAGGGCTATAAATCTGCATACATATTGTGAAAAGCCTCATCGGAGCCTTTGGAATTTTATCCTTACATTTGTATTCGGAAGGCATGTTGAATATAAAAACAAGAAACAGATTTTACATAAAGGCGCTGCTTATACTATGCCTTATCACTTCTTTCCCTGCGGCGGTTTACGGTCAGACCCTGACGCCTTTCAAACCGAACGATCCTTATTTCAAATATGACTGCACCGGAACGCTTGCGGATTTTCCGGGGCAATGGCACCTCTTAAACCAAACACCTTCTGAAGGCATAAACGGCATCATCGGTACGGGCATCGATACAAATCTGACAGGGGCCTGGAACCTGGGATACACCGGCAAAGGGGTTCTCATAGGCATTTTGGATGATGGCGTGGAGGGGAACCACGAAGATATAGCGCCCAACTACAGGTCGGACTTAAGCCGCAACTTCAGCTCCGACGCCTCTATTGCAAACGCGCCCCAGGGGCCAATCGATAAAGACGAAAACCACGGTCAGGCCGTTGCGGGGGTGGCAGCGGCGCGGGGAGGCAACGGCATAGGCGGCACAGGTGCTGCGCCGTACGCATCCATCGTCGCGTTAAACCCGTACCCCGGGAAGGAGATCAACGCAACAGCGATAAGGGCATTATATGTACAGGCCTACTACTGGAAGAGCGGCGTTGACCCCCTTACGGGGAAGATCACGGCAAAACCCACTATGAGCATAATGAACCATAGCTATGGTCAAAATAAACCCTGGAACCTGAACGACGACCTTCACGGCCCTGACATCACAACCGCACTGAACAGGACCGCCGCCAACGGCATCATCCATGTATGGTCCGCGGGAAACGAACGGGGCGAGGCCAATGAAGACGCCAACAAGGATAATGTCCTTACCAACAGCAACGTTATTGTTGTCGCCGCCCTGGGCAGTGACGGGAAATACAGCAGCTACAGCAACTACGGCTACAATGTCTTTGTAACGGCGCCGTCGTCAAGCAATACAGGCTTCGGCATTACCACTACCGACAGGACCGGCGCCAACCTGGGCTACAACCGATACTCTGCCGACAATCCGGACGGAGATAAGACCGAGGCATTTCCCAATACAAGCTATACCACTACCTTCGGAGGCACATCCTCCTCCGCCCCGCTTGTATCCGCCATCCTGGCCCTTGGCATGGAGGCAAACAAGTACATGGACGTGCGCATGGCCAAGCACGTGCTTGCTCAAACGGGCGCCATGGTCGACCCCGATGACACAGAATGGGTAAAGAACGGCGCGGGCAAATGGTTCAACCCCAACTACGGCTTCGGCAATATCAATGCAGGCAAGTTCGTGGAAAGGCTGAAGACCGTAAGGGGAGTTACCATGCAGACCTCCTGCTCGAGCTCGACGCAGACGGTCAACAAACCGATCGAGTATATTGACGGCAATGGCGTTGGAGGGACGAGTCAGCAATTCACCTTTACCACAAAGGAATTGCCGTCCACGCTGAGGCAGCCCTTAGAGGGCGTTGAGGTGGCCCTCAACTTCACCCACTCAAACCGGGGGAACCTGATCGCCGGCATCATATCCCCTTACAATACAAAGAGCGGGCTTTTCAATTCCACAAAAGATCTTCCCGCCGGGAAACAGGATAATGTAAGCGTCACCAACTTCAGCTGGACCTTCCTCACCAATGCCTTCTGGGGGGAAGACCCGCTCGGAGGGACAGACAAGACATCGGGCACATGGACCATTACCATGGGAGACGCGGTCAGCAAGGCCAGCCTCGGGACATGGAACAGCTACAACCTTACACTCCTCATGGGGGAGCTTATATTCAATAAGCCCGGCACGACCACCCAGACCCACGATATAAAGGCGAGGACCCTTGCGCTCAACGATTCCGCCGATCTCTTTGTCAACCCGGCAGGGTTGAACGTCGAGGTCAGTGAGAAGGTGGCGATATCGGGCGGGGAGATGAACATCAACGGGGCCGTAAAGATGGTACGGCCTGACAACGATATCGATCCTGAAGACGGGTGGTTTGTCCTCGACGGCGGCATCGTTTCAGGGGGCGGCATCATCGATGCGCCCTACGGTTTCTATCACCTGGGCGGCGCCATAAAGCCGGGCAACTCCATCGGGACCCTCACCATCAACGGCGACTACTATCAGGACGCCCAGGGGAAGCTCCTCGCTGAGGTCGCCTCCACGACAGGCAATGACCTTCTTACCATAAACGGCGCTGCCGACTTGGAAGGCATCCTTGAGACCTCATGGACGGGCGGCTACATGCCCGCCCTCAAGACAAAGTTCGGCGCTATCCTTACTGCTTCAGCAGGAATAACCGGACAGTTCTCCTCGCTTCTTACCAATATTACCCCCACGGTGCTCTTTAAACCCAAATACGATATACCCAACCAGGTGTACCTCATGGTAGAAAGGGACTATGCCAACCAGAACCTCATCGCCCATCTTAACGCCAACCAGAGGGCAATAGCATCCATGCTCAATTCGGCCGGGAATACTGCAACCGGCGATATGAATACCGTATTGACCGCCCTTGATGCCCTCCCCTCTTACAATCAGACGGCGTCTGCGCTGGACCAGATCGCCCCGAAGGGGAGCGAGGCCCGATCAGCCATGGGCATCAGCGGGGCCTGCTTCCAGGCGGGCAATCTCTCAGAACGTTTAAGCGATCTCAGGCATGGGATACGGGGTATAAGCCTCAACGGCCTGTACTTCAAGAACGGGAATGGAATGCCTGTGATGCTTGCCAGCATAAATCCCGACCTTGCCGGCATGCTCCCCTCAAGTGTGGACGAAAGATGGGGCTTTTTCATAAAGGGCAATGCCGGCTACGGAGACCAGAAGGACACCCCTGGCCGAACAGGCTATGACTTTACCAGCGCAGGGGTCACCGTGGGCTCCGACTACCGCTTCACTAAAGATCTCATTGCCGGTCTCATGCTGGGGCTTAATACCTCCAGGGCCGATGTGGATACTATGGGCAGCAAGGTGAAGATGGACGGATATAACCTGGGCGCCTACGGCACCTGGTATAAAAAGAACTTTTATGTGGACGGCAGCATAAGCTACGGCCTGGCCGACTATGACAATGCCCGCCGCATCGTGTTCCCCGGGCTTGACCGCACCGCGACCGCATCCCCTTGTATGTTATATATATGTT
>DIFC01000062.1 GCA_002418945.1 Deltaproteobacteria bacterium UBA5758
CAAAAGGCAAAAGAGGCAGCCGAAAGCGCAAATCAGGCCAAGAGCGACTTCCTGGCGGGCATGAGCCATGAGATACGAACTCCCATGAACGCAATCATAGGCATGAGCGAACTAATGATGGAAACGCCTCTCAATGATGAACAAAAAAGGTATGTCGAAACCCTTATGCATGCAGGAGAGAATCTTCTTAACATAATCAACGACATCCTCGACATCTCGAAGATTGAGGCGGGCTATCTTGAGCTTGAATCAACGGAGTTCAATCTGCAGGAGCTATTGGACAGGTCGTGCGACATCGTGGCCATACGCGCGCGGGAAAAAGGGATCGCACTCGCATGTAATGTTCTTTCCGACGTGCCGGTCCATCTTGTCGGGGACCCGGGCAGGCTCAGGCAGGTGATCCTTAACCTCCTCGGGAATGCAATCAAATTCACCGACAGCGGCGAGGTGGCCGTTGAGGTAAGCAAAGAGGCCTCCGATCGAACAACCCTCCTGTTCTCGATTCGTGACACAGGCATCGGCATACCTGAAGATAAAGTTGGCAGAATATTCGAAAAGTTCATGCAGGCCGATTCATCAACGACAAGGAAGTACGGCGGGACCGGGCTCGGCTTGACCATATCAAAACGCCTCGTCGAACTCATGGGCGGCAAAATATGGGTCACGAGCCTTGAGGGAGTCGGGAGCACCTTCTATTTTACCGCGGACTTCCAGCTTCAGAAAGAAAAGCAGGAAAAGGAACCTGCCGGCGTTGCCACAATGTCTGAAGGCGAAATGTCGAGGCCCCTTCGCATACTCCTGGTCGACGATTCCGAGGATAACCGGCTGCTCGTCCGATCATTCCTGAAAAAGATGCCTTATGTGATCGATACGGCCGACAACGGGTTAGCCGCGGTCGAGAGATACAAAGCCTCCACTTACGATCTTATCCTTATGGATATCCAGATGCCCGTCATGGACGGCCATACTGCGACGAAACAGATACGGGATTGGGAGAGATCGAATGAACGCGAGCCCACCCCTGTTCTTGCGCTCACCGCCTATGCCCTCCCGGAGGAGATAAGGAAGGGCTATGATGCGGGCTGCAACGGGCATCTTACAAAACCGTTCAAAAAGAACGATCTCCTGAATGCGATAACGGCATTTGGGAAAAAGACTTCTTTCCATAAAGAGGATGGCAAAAATAAGGAGTGATGCATCATGGATGACACCAGCTTAATCATCACAATCGATAAAGACCTGGAAGATCTCATCCCCGGCTACATTGAGAACAGGCGCAGGGATATCGCATCGATCGAAGCAGCCCTAAGAAAAAATGATTTTGAGACGATCAGGGTGCTCGGCCACAGCATGAAGGGCAGCGGCGGGGGCTACGGGTTCGACAAAATAACAGAGATCGGGAAAAGGATCGAAGAGGCGGCGAAAGTGATGGAGACCGGGGAGATCAACAGGCAGATCGCCGCCCTGTCGGAATATCTAAGCAACATCAATATAGTGTACGAATAAGCAGCTCATGGCTGATAGCAAAAACCCAACGTAGTAAACAGTGTGGCGCTTTCCTATTTGCCCCCTCACCCTGACCCTCTCCCGCAAAGGGGAGAGGGAACATTGCGGTAATCTGATTCTGTCCTTTTTTAACGTTGAACATAGAACGTTGAACGGGTTTTCATGAACTATAAGCCGCTGTTATAGGGAATGTATATACAGCAGCACAACAGTATTGTAGTTTGAATAAAGCCTCTTCTCGAGGTTCTTTATCGCATTGAGATAGGACATGACGCTCTCGTTCGAGAAGGCGATCCTGAATATCTCGATATAGATCTCGGACTCGACAATCGACCTCAGCTCCTCCAGGTCGATATGCTTCGCAACCTCAGACTGCAGTATGGTCTTGCTCCTTACCTTTTCGTAAAGGTCCTCCAGCTGAGCACAATGCGCCTTGACCCTGTTGTGGATGTCAACAAGCAGGGATTCTCTGAGCTGCGGGTATTCCTCCTCGGGATACCCTGAGGTCCTGGAGAAAAAGGTGATCAGGTGCTCCAGGTAGATGTCCACCCCCTTTTTTAAGAAAGCAGCGTCTTTAATGACATTGCACAGGAGATTGCCGTCTTTATCAAGATAGTCAAAGCTGATTGAGGTCCACGAGGACTCAATGGAGATGAAGGCCGGATACAGCGGCCTCTCAACGCTGCTTAATTGTGCGCCGCAGACCTCTCCCTGAAATGCCTCGTCCCACCTTGTCCACAGAATAACGCTTTGATTATAAAGATTATCCTTTATATGTAAAGGGAGGTGAAAATTGATTACATCATCCTTGTTTATCTTTGTCCTGTTGACAACCCAGTTGGGCACGACAAATTTGATGCCTCCCCGGCTCATATCAATGACAACATATTGAAAGCACGAATGGTCCTCCTCCTTTGTGCCGAGGAAGGGGAGGTTTATGGAGCCAACGTTAAACCTCTTTTCGCTTCTCCGCTCTATTGTTTCAGCCACCGTAGAAAACCCTTGCCCATATGATACATTGTTGTACCTGAAAATGCCATATAAGCATAAAAAATACTGTATTATTTGAAAATAAATTTATAATATTTATTCACAACAGCCATGAATGAAAAGATACTCATCGTTGACGACAGCGAGGACATCCGGATACTGTTGCGGCGCATGCTGAAAACAGCCGGATATGAGGTTGCCGAGGCTGCCGACGGCGTAAAGGCCCTCAACGATGTCATTGCCCTGAGCCCTGACCTGGTGCTTCTTGATATCGTAATGCCCGGCATCAGTGGCTTCGAGGTCTGTAAAAGATTGAAGAACATGGACGCGATCGCCGATGTGCCCGTCATCTTTCTATCGGCAAAATCAGATGCGGCCGATAAGATCAGGGGCCTCGAAATAGGCGGGTCGGACTATATCACAAAACCCTTCGACAAGGGGGAGGTTCTGGCCCGCGTCTTAAACCAGCTCAAGATACGGAGGCTTACAAAGGAGCTGATAAGGACGAACATTGACCTTACCGATAAGCAAAAACGCCTCGACGATGACCTGAAGGCGGCGGCAGGCATCCAGCAGAGCCTTTTTCCCAGAAAGATGCCGGACGTGAAGAACCTCGCCATCGCGTGGAGGTTCATGCCGTCATACATGATCGGCGGCGACATCTTCAACGTGTTCCGCCTCGACGAATCTCATGTCGGCCTCTATATGATAGACGTGAGCGGCCATGGAGTGCCCTCGGCACTCATAACCGTTTCCGTCTCGCAGACGCTTAACCCCGACAGCGGAAATGTCACAAAGAGGAAGGTGGCCGGGTCACCCGGCTATGAGATAATATCTCCCAGGGAAGTTCTCGAGACCCTCGACCGCGAATATCCCATAGAGAGGTTTGATAAATATTTTACCATCGTCTACCTCATCATAGACACGGGCACAGGGGATCTCATATACAGCAATGCTGCCCACCCTGCCCCGGTAATCATACGTTCAGACGGTTCCATTACAGCCCTCGATAAGGGCGGCACTATCATAGGAATGGGGGATATGGTTCCCTTCGAGGAAGAGCGTGTTATCCTGCAAAAAGGGGATAAGATCGTTCTTTACACCGACGGTATCGTTGAGTACAGAAATAACGAAGGTGAGTATTTCGGCGAGGACCGCCTCCATGAGATCCTTAACGGATCGTGCAAGGCTGGCACAGAAGCGCTGCTTGACGATATTCTCCGTTCTGTCAACGATTTCGGCAAAGGAACAGAGTTCCAGGACGATATAACGCTTATCGCCATCGAATACGGAGGCGCAACCATATACCAGGAGGATAGGTATGCAGATAGAGAGCATTAAGGCAGGGGACGTGCTGATCGTCAAGCCCGCAGAGAAAAGGATCGATGCGTCCGTCGCTACAGAATTCAAGGGTAAAATGGTGGACTGGATCAACGAGGGAAATACAAAGATAATCCTCAACCTAGCAAATGTAGATTTCATCGATAGCAGCGGCCTCGGCGCGATCGTTTCGAGCCTCAAGGCTTTAGGAGGCAACGGTGACCTTGTCATTTCCGGTTTACAGGAGACCGTGATGGGCCTTTTCCGCCTGACCAGGATGAACAAGGTGTTTCAGATCTTTTCCTCCGAGCAGGAAGCGATCCAGGCCCTATAATAATCTATAGCCCGTTCTCGGGCGAGAGGAGGAGGCTCCACGAGCTTTGCTTGTGGAGGGGGCGACGTGAGCCCCAAAAATAGTTATGCCCGAATCAATGCCGCAGAAAGAGATAACCTTTCTCATTGACAGCAACCTCGATAACGTTTCCCTTGCAGGCGTTGCAGTGCGCGGGATATGCAGCTACCTGTCACTGACCGAGGCAGACGCCTATTACCTCGAGCTGTGCGTCGTGGAAGCGGTCAACAATGCCATCAAGCACGCCTACGGCTCCGAGGCAGGTCATACCGTTGAGATCAACATAATCTATTCAAAGGATGGCATAACCTTTGAGATAAGCGACTGGGGAGAGAAGATGCTCCCGCAGGGCCTGCCCCGCTTGAATTTCGATGCCGGGAACCCTGTCACAATCCCGGAGCGCGGGATGGGCCTTTTTATCATAGATTCTGTTATGGATAAAGTAATATACAGCTCTGAGGGCGCCAAAAATACATTGACTATGCGCAAATACTTTCATTATAAAAAATAGGAACCTTTTTGGACTGCGAGATCAGCTGAGATGAAAGAACAGGAAATCCTCCACCTTTTGAGGCAGTACGGCCAGGACCACCTTCTCGACCATTACGGCATCCTGTCTTCACACGACAGGCAGGGTCTTCTTCAAAACCTCCTCCGGTTTGACATTCCTCTTACCTTTGAACTTTTTAAAAAATTCCATCTAAAGACGGACGTGAAAGATACGGAAAGGGCCTTTGAGCCCCCCAGGGCCATTACGATACCAAAAAATGAACTGGAACAGAAGAAGATCGACGAGGCCCGCATCGCGGGAGAGTCGCTGATAAGACAGCAAAAGACGGCCGTACTCATCGTGGCAGGCGGCCAGGGCTCGCGGCTCGGTTATGAGGGACCCAAAGGGACTTTCCCGATATCACCGATAAAAGGCAAAACTCTTTTTCAGCTTTTTGCCGAGCAGGTCGTGGCGAGTTCGAGGCGTTACGGGGCTACGATCCCGCTTCTCATCATGACCAGCGAGGAAAACGATAAAGAGACGGTAGGATTCTTTCATGACCATAACTTTTTCGGCCTCAACCCCGGAACGGTTCACTTCTTCCGGCAGGGGATGCTACCCTCAGTCACCCCTGATGGCAGGCTTCTCCTGAAGAGCAACGAAAATCTGTTAGCCAACCCGGACGGCCACGGCGGCTCCCTGAAGGCACTCCACGATACCGGCCTTCTCGGCAGATTGAAAGAACAGGGGTACGAGGAACTTTTTTACTGCCAGGTCGACAATCCGCTCGTAAAGATCGCAGACCCCGTCTTTCTGGGACTTCACGCAATGACCGGCGCCGATGCCTCTACGAAGGTGGTCAGGAGGAAGGACGTCCGGGAAAAGGTCGGGCTTTACGTGTATCTGAACGGCAGGGACGCTGTCGTCGAATACAGCGACATAGGCGACGAATACATGTCAGCCGTTGATGAAGACGGCGACATCCTCTACTGGGCAGGGAACACGGCGATACACGTATTTTCCCTTAAATTCATCCAGCGCCTCACCGGCCACGGCTTCGTATTACCTTATCACTGCGCACAAAAAACCGTTGAATATTCCGATCATGCCGGGAGACGCTGCGCAGCAAAGGTATGGAAGTTCGAGACATTCGTGTTCGATGCGATCCCCCTTGCAAGGAAGACCTGCTGCATGGAGGTTCTGCGGGAAGAGGAGTTTGCTCCGGTAAAAAACAGGAACGGTTCGGACTCGCCGGAGACAGCGCGGCAGGCCATGGTAAATCTTCACAGGAGCTGGCTGCGGAAGGCTGGCATAGATATTGACCCTGATGCGAGAATAGAGATCAGCCCCCTCTACGCCCTTGACACCAATGAATTACGCGAAAAGACTAAAGGCGGAAGATTCATAGGGGCAAAAGATATTTACCTCAACAGTGAGCAGCTATGATATTATTTTTATATATTAAGGAGATCGGGAATGGATATAAAAACCTCGGGGGACCTCAAGGGCATACTGGAGGTTCTCGCCGCCATGTCAGAGACAGAGCTTATTATAAGCAGGTTTTATGAGGCATGCAGCGGACTTTCGCAGGAAACCGCTGCCTTCTGGGACGGGCTAAGCAAGGCCGAGATACAACACTGCGAAAACATAAAGAAGATGATCGACGTGATATCAAAAAAACCGGAACGATTTGAAAAGGGGAGGCCCTTCAATATCTTTGCGCTCAAGACCTTTAACGACGGGATAAAAGGCTATATAAACAGGTTGAAGAACGGTGATATCGATACGAATAAGGCCTTCTTTGTCGCCCGCGATATAGAATATTCTCTCCTTGAGAACCGTTACGGCGAGATCGTAAAGACCGACGATATTGAGTTCAAAACATTGATAAGGAAGATAATCACGGAAACAGAGGAGCATAAGGCGGCCCTTGACCAGAAATGCCGGGAACGCCAATGCGATAAACAAGGACATGCAAAACCCTAAGGATGCCATAGAATTCTGCAAAAGCTGCGCGGGGGCATCACAACAGACGGACGCGCTTCTGAGGGAATACATAGAATCCCTCGGCGTCATCGGGGATGACAACATACAGAAGAAGCTCCTCAAGGAGCTTGTAAAAAAATATGTGGCCCTTGAGAAGCGCGTTGACGGATTATTGAAAAATACCCTCCCGGACGTGGTTGCAGAGGAGATCAAATTCAAATCAACCTACGCCCCGCGTTCCTGCGAATGCACCATCCTTTTTACGGACTTTGTCGGCTTTACCGGGCTTGCAGAAAAGGTGCCGGCCGAGCAGCTTATCGTCATCCTCGACGATATCTTTAAACAGTTTGATGATACTGTAAATAGCTTCAGAGGAACGAAGATAAAGACGATAGGCGATGCATATATGGCCGTTTTCGGATCACCCCGTGAATACGAGGGCCACGCTGCAATGGCGATCAGGGCGGCTCTTGCCTTTTTAAAATCCCTCGAAGAGTTTAACAGAAAAACCGGCTCGCATTTCCAGATGCGCGTCGGCATTCATACCGGCAGGGTTACCGCCGGCGTTGTCGGGAAAGAGCGCATGCAATTTGACGTCTTTGGTGATAACGTCAACATCGCCTCAAGGTTTGAATCATCGGGGGTTCCCGGGCGGGTAAACGTCTCCGAGGCCACGTATCGGCGTGCTCAGGAGAGTTTTTTCTTTGAAGAAAGAGGAGAGATCGGCCTTAAGAACAAGGCGAACATGAAGGCGTATCTTGTGGCGAGGGAGCTATAAAAAAATGGAGAACAATCTCAGGGAGTATGACAGGCCAATACAGATCGCTGAAGGGATATACTGGGTAGGCTTTTACGAAGAAAACACCAACCTTCACTGCAACCCCTACTTGATCGCTGAAGGAGACAAGGCTGTACTCATAGACGCAGGCAGCAGGCCTGATTTCGCGACGGTAATGACGAAAATTCTGCAGGCAGGGGTCGATCCGGACAATATCGTAACACTCATATATCATCACACCGACCCTGATCTCTGCGGATCGATGCCCAATGTCGTTGACCTGTGTAAGAATAAAGACCTCACAATCCTTTCTGAAAAACAAGACAACATCTTTATCAACTATTATATCGACAGGGATAAGCATAAATTTCTCAAAACGATCAACGATCTGAACTTCTTCTTCGAGTTCAACGGCAGAAGGCTGGAGTTTATCAGAACGCCTCACGCCCATTGTCCGGGCAGTTTCGTCACCTACGATAAAAGAACAAAAACGCTCTTCAGCAGCGATCTTTTCGGAAGCTTTTCGAGACAATGGGAGCTGTTCACACGCCTGGCCGACCAGTGTCCGGACTGCACCGACTATGATAACTGCATCGCGAGCAGGCCTTACTGCCCTCTGCCTGATATCATTCATTTCCACAGAGACATTATGCCGTCAGGAAAGTCGCTGAGGTACGCCATGAGGCAGATAAGCACCCTGGACATAGACCGCATAGCCCCGCAGCATGGGAGTGTCTTCGATCAAAAAAAGGATATTTACTTTCTCATAGAGAAGTTGTCGACTCTCGATAAGGTCGGCATCGATGCCTTCGATATGTAAGCGCGCTTAAACCTGGATGCTTCGCTATGTCAGCTGGTGCATCTTCATCAGGTTCGTCTTTCCCGATACTGACGGCGGATGGCTCGCTACAATTATCACCCTGTCGCCTCTTTTTGCATAGCAGAGCTTTACGAGCGTTGAATCGACGCCCCTGATCAGGTCATCGGTATTGACAAAGTGCTCCACCGGTGACGGCGTCACGCCCCAGTACAGCGTCATCTGCCTTACTACCCTGTGCTCCGGTGAAAATGCGATCACCGGTGTCTTCGGTCTGAACTTAGAGATAAGCCGCGCCGTGAACCCTGATCTCGTGAATACCACTATCCATCGTGCGCCCACCTCCTCGGCGGCCTTTGATGCGGCCTGCGCTATAGCGCCGGAGAATTCCTGGGTCACGTTGCCTATCGGCATGTTCTCCCTCTGCTGCATCGCGCTTGCCTGTGAATTTTCCGTGAAGGTGATGATGCTGTTCATTACTTTCACCGATTCGACGGGATACTTTCCTGCCGATGTTTCGGCGGAAAGCATCAGGGCATCGGTTCCGTCAATGACGGCGTTCGCCACGTCCGTCGTCTCAGCCCTCGTAGGCCTCGTGTGCTGGGTCATTGACTCGAGCATCTGCGTTGCCGTGATGACAAGGCGTCCCTTCCGGTTTGCCTTCTCTATGAGCATTTTCTGGAACATGGGCACCTCTTCGAGGGGCATCTCGACCCCGAGGTCGCCCCTCGCAACCATCAGTCCGTCTGCCTCGTCAAGAATCCTGTCGATGTCCTTGATTGCTTCACCCTTCTCTATCTTTGCTATAAGGGGCATACCGGCGCCTTTTTTTGAGAGCCATTTCTTAACTGTCAGGATATCATTCACGCTCCTCACAAAAGAGAGCGCCACATAATCAACGTTCATCGCGATCCCGAACTCCAGGTCCTGCCGGTCCTTCTCCGTGAAGAACGGTGCGCTCACCTTCATGTTGGGGAGATTCACCCCTTTTCTCTCTTTCAATATCCCGCCTTCGACAACGGAGGTTGCCAGCGAACCCTTGGACTTTTTCAATACCTCGAGCGCTATCAGGCCGTCATCGAGGAGTATCGTGTCGCCGACCTTTGCGTCCTCTATCAGCCAGGGGAAATCTATGTATATCCCCTTGTCGTCTCCCGTGCCCTTCCCTGTCCTGATGATGAGCTCGCTTCTTTTAAGCAGGTGAACCTTTCCGTCGTGCAGACCGCCTACCCTGATCTTGATCCCCTGGAGGTCCTGGAGTATGGCCACGTGCCTGCCAAGCTTGTTCGCGATCTTCCTGATACGCTCTATGAGCTGGCCGTGGAACTGGTGGTCGCCGTGAGAGAAGTTGAGCCGTGCCACGTCCATACCGGCAAGTATCAGCCTTTCTACCATTCTGTCGCTCGCCGATACAGGACCTATGGTGCAGACTATCTTCGCCTTTCTTTGCGTCTTCATCGAACCCCCTTTTCTTATGACCGCATCCTTCGCGGCGGACCTCATGCTACGTCGGAAAAATTGAGATCAGTGCCCCACCACCTCGTCAAAACAATATCGCTCAATCTTTTCAGATCCTCTTCCTGCGCCTGATCAAGGAGCGTTCCGGCGATCTTCCGCGCCCGGAGCATGATATCCATATCCCTTATTATATCACCTGCCCTGAATTTTGGTATACCCGATTGCCTCACTCCGAGCATATCGCCTACCCCTCTGATCTTCATGTCCTCTTCGGCGATCCTGAAACCGTCTGTCGTCTCTTCCATGATCTTTAAGCGCTTTGAGGCAGCGCCCGTCTTCTTCTCTCCGGCGATCAGGATGCACTGGGAAGGATGAACGCCCCTGCCTACCCTCCCTCGAAGCTGATGGAGCTGCGAGAGCCCGAATCTCTCCGCGTGTTCGATAACGATCACCGTCGCATTGGGAACGTCTATACCCACCTCTATGACCGTGGTACAAACAAGGATATCAATCTCCTTGTCCTTGAAGCGAAGCATAACCGCTTCTTTTTCTTCTGCCTTCATCCTGCCGTGGAGGAGGCCCACCCTGAACAACGGGAATACGGCCTTCTGCAAATGGTCGGCCATCTCTGTGGCGTTAAGAAGCTCCATCTTCTCAGATTCCTCAACAAGGGGGTATACTATGTACGCCTGTCTTCCGTCCCTGATCTGCTCCCCGACCATCCTGTAAGCGTTATCCCTGGTCTTCTCTGTATATACCTTTGTCCTGATCCCCTGTCTCCCCTTCGGCATCTCATCGATGAGAGAGACATCGAGGTCGCCATAGACAACCATGGACAATGTCCTCGGGATCGGCGTTGCGGTCATCATGAGGACATCCGGCATAAGACCTTTATCCTTCAGCAATTTTCTTTGCAGAACGCCGAACCTGTGCTGCTCGTCGATGATCGCCAGCCCGAGGTTCTTAAATTCCACATCCTGCTGGATGACTGCATGAGTACCTACTACGACGGTTATCTCCCCTTCCGCGATCTTTTCCAGGACGCTGTTTCTTTCCCTGCCGAGACTCCCCCGCAGGAGGACAGCGGGGATGTTTATCTTTTCCAGCGCCTTATGGATGGTAAGGTAGTGCTGTTCCGCAAGGATCTCTGTAGGTGCCATGAACGCGACCTGATGACCGTTGTCAACCGCCCTGATGGCGGCTATGACCGCGCATACCGTTTTCCCTGACCCTACGTCGCCCTGAAGGAGCCTGTTCATGGGCCTATCGCTGGCCATGTCGCCTTCGATCTCGGCGACAACTCTCTGCTGGGCGGCGGTGAGCTTAAAGCCAAGGTCCTTTAAAAACCTGCTGCAGTAAAGACCCACGGAGGAGAACCGTATCCCCTTTTCAGATGCAGCCTCTTTCTTTCTCATGAGCAGAGAGCTTTGAAAGGTCACGTATTCTTCCAGTATGATCCTTTCAAGAAAAGGATTCCTCTCTTTGCCTCCTTCGCGATACCCATCGGGAAGATGAAGCGAGGCGAAAGAGCTTCGCAGGGTGTCAAGCCCTTCGGATGCCTCTATGCCTGCGGGAATAATGCTGCCGATATGCTCCCCGCATTCCGTCACGACACAGGCCATGATCTTTCTCAAGGCACCCTGCTTGATCCCTTCCACTTCAGAATAGATGGGGACCACCTTTGCATATTCCCCTGCATCAGGCTCTTCATCGAGTATCGCTATATCGGGATGTACCATCTGGAGCATTGCGCCAAACCTGGTAACCTCGCCCGAGAGGAAGAGAATATTGCCCTTCCTGCAGACGTTCTTAAGGTACTGGGGGAACCATTGGAACCACTTGAGGGATATCTGCCCTGTCTCATCGCCAACGACCGCCTCAAAGCCCTTTTTGCGCGCATGGCGGTAAAAAAGAGACCTGTAGCGGACGACGCGCGCGATGAAGTTGACGCGCTGCCCCTCCTCTACCTCTCCGATATGCGATATGCGCCGCCTGTCTATATATCGTACGGGAAGGAAATAGAGGAGGTCCTCAACGGTCTTTACCCCTTTTTTGCCGAGGCTCGAGGCGATCTTCGGACCGATGCCCTTGATACTCGATACAGGCATCTTCAGCGCATCAGGCTCGTTTTTCTTTTCCATTTTTGAAATTTTATATTACAATACTATTGTGCCCTTTTAAAGAGAACAAAGGCAGATTCGAAGTACTATCAAGGCTAATACATGGATATCTTTAAAGAAGTTTTCATTAAAGGAAAAAAGATAAGTATCATCAGGGGAGACCTCACAGAAAGCGATGCGGATGCCATAGTGAATGCAGCGAACTCTTACCTCCAGCACGGCGGCGGCGTCGCCAGGGCGATAGCCCGGAAGGGAGGCCCCGTCATACAGGAAGAAAGCGATGCGATCGGCTATGTTCCTGTGGGCC
Organism: Deltaproteobacteria bacterium UBA5758; assembly: GCA_002418945.1. GTDB lineage: Bacteria > Desulfobacterota > Syntrophorhabdia > Syntrophorhabdales > Syntrophorhabdaceae > UBA5609. Next base: position 12,125 of record DIFC01000062.1, read on the forward strand.
AATGCGCTGTTACGTCCGGCGGGAAGCTCAAGGCCCGGTACGTGATCCACGCAGTCGGCCCCCGGTGGGGAGAAGGCGATGAGCGCAACAAGCTGAGGAATGCGATCCGGAGCGTTTTGAGCATGGCCGCATCAAAGGGTTTCAGGTCGATCGCGATGCCTGCAATAAGCGCAGGCATCTTCGGCTTTCCCAAGGCGGAATGCGCAAAGATTATCATCGAAGAGATCGCGGCGTTTCTGAAGGGCTGCACTATTATCTCCCCCTCACCCTGCCCTCTCCCGCGAGGGGAGAGGGAAAATGGCTCCCCAGCAGCAAACAGCGGTGGACCGTGCAGTTTGAAGGAGATCTCTTTGTATCTTTTCGACGAAGAGATCATAGGGTTCTTTGTGCAAGAGGTTGAGAATGTTGAAAGAGGGATCGGCAACCCATAGCGGCATGCCCGTGAGGCGTGAAGGGGGAAAGACCGTAATTCGTAATTCGTGAGGCGTAAATGGAAAAGCACAAGATGAGAGGAGAGAGGCGATGTAGCGACCTTATGGATATAATCCACCTTTCACCTTTCAAGGGGTCCATCCAATTGCGAATTACGACTCACGAATCACGAGTGCCTTTTCCCTTTTGCATTCATCAGTTACTGGAGGGGGCGACGTAAGCCCCATAAAATAGTCTATAGCCCGTTCTCGGGCGAGAGGAGGAGGCTCCACGGACTTTGTTCGTGGAGGGGGCGACGTAAGCCCCATTAATATGTGCGGGATATTCGGAATATTCAACCATAAGGACGCAGCGAACCTGACCTACCTCGGGCTCCATGCCCTCCAGCACAGGGGCCAGGAGAGCGCCGGCATATCGAGCACCGACGGAGTCACCATCACAACCCACAGGGAGATGGGTCTCGTTTCCGATATCTTCGACGCTGATGTCCTGCAAAAACTCAAAGGCCATGCGGCGATCGGACATGTCCGCTATTCCACTGCCGGATCAAGCAATATCGGGAACGCCCAGCCTCTTTCGGTTGAATATTCCCAAGGCCACCTCGCCATCGCCCACAACGGGAACCTCATCAACGCAAAGATCATCAAGGATGAGCTTCAGAACTACGGGTCCATCTTCCAGTCAACGACCGATACGGAGGTCATCATCCATCTCATCGCCCTCTCCCACGAGCATTCGACCCTGGAACGGTTCACCAGCGCCCTTAGCAGGGTCGAGGGTTCATACTCCCTGGTCCTGCTTAACAACAAAGAGCTTATCGTCGCCAGAGATCCGAAGGGGTTCAGGCCTCTCGTTCTCGGAAAGATCAAGGATTCCCACGTGGTATCCAGCGAGTCCTGCGCATTCGACCTCATAGGGGCCAGGTACATGCGCGAGGTGGAGCCCGGCGAGGTCATCCATATCGGCCATCAAGGTATGAAGAGCTACAGGCCGTTCAAAAAGGTAAACCCCCAATACTGCATCTTCGAATATATCTATTTTGCAAGGCCGGACAGCTTTATGTTCGGAGAGACGGTATATTCCGTCAGAAAAGATCTAGGAAGGCAGCTCGCAAAGGATACCCATGTAGACGCGGATATGGTGATGGCCATACCGGATTCGGGGATCAGCGCGGCAATAGGCTACTCCCAGGAGACCGGCCTCCCCTTTGAGCTTGGGCTCATCAGGAACCATTATGTGGGCAGGACTTTCATAGAGCCTGAGGAGTCCATCAGGCACTTCGGGGTCAAGCTGAAGCTGAACGCGATCCACGACATTGTCAAAGGAAAAAGGATAATCGTTATCGACGACTCTATTGTAAGGGCCACGACGGGCAGGAAGATCATAAAGATGCTGCGGCAATACGGGGCAAAGGAGATACACTTCAGGGTCAGCGCTCCGCCAACCACTCACCCCTGCTTTTACGGCATCGACACGCCCTCAAGGGGAGAGCTCATAGCCTCCTCTCATACCGTTTGGGAAATAAACAAATACCTTGGCTCCGATTCCCTCCGCTATCTTACGCGGGAAAGCCTGCGGAAGGCCGTCGGCAAGGACAACTATACATTCTGCGATGCCTGTTTCTCGGGCGTATACCCATCAAAGTTCCCATGGGATATGGAACTTGAACAGATGGAACTATTTTCAAAGAGGTGAAGATGAACTGTCTGGAAGAAGCAAGAGAAGTGCTGCTCAACATCTTAAGGTCGCTCTCGTATGAAGAAGGCGAATTTATCCTTAAGAGCGGAAAGAAAAGTACCTATTACATTGACGCGAGGGAGACCACGCTGAACCCTGAAGGCATGCACCTGACGGGAGACATCATGTACAACATGGTCAAGGAGATCCCCAATATCGAAGCCGTTGGCGGCGTAAGCATCGGCGCAGACCCCCTCGTCTGTGCGACCGTCCTCGCGTCGTACAATTGCAAGGACAACCTTTTCGGCTTTTTTATCAGGAAGGAGCCCAAGGGGCACGGGAGAAACCTCTGGATCGAAGGGGCAAAGAACCTCAAAAAGGGGATGCACGTGATCATCCTCGAGGACGTGGTCACCACAGGCGGCTCGTCAATAAAGGCGATAGAGGTTACTGAGCAAGCGGGCTATAAGGTGAAAGGCGTTATAGCGCTTCTTGACAGGCTTGAAGGAGGTAAAGAATCAATAGAATCAAAAGGATTCATGTTTAAATCGATATTTAATCTTAACGATTTAAGGTAACACTAGAACACTAAGGGACGTTCTTAAGAAATTAAATAACTTTTCCTCTATTCCCCAAAACTCCTGCGGTCGGTTATCCATAGCTATTAATATAAAGATAGCTACTAATGGTCGCATGAGAATCAACTCTGGGGAAAAAGCCCTTAAAAGTCGTATTATACTTAAAATGTTATATTGAATGATGACACCCTCTATCGTCTCAATTGTTATTTAATTTCTTAAGAACGTCCCCTAGTTTTAGGATATGCTCCAGCAGCTCTTTCCTCCCCTCCCCTGTCTTCGCCGAGAAGGTAAGAATTTCGCCCTTTTTTATATACTGTTTGAACAGCCTCTTCTTATTCGCCGCAAAACCCCTGCTTTCCTTGTCCGTCTTTGTCAGGGCTATTGAGAACGGCAATTCCCGGTCAAGGAACCATTCCAGCAGCATCTCGTCGAGGCGGTCAGGCTCCCTCCTTACATCGTAGACCCAGATGATCTTTTGTATCTCCTTATTTCTTTCAATGTAGCCTTCGATCATCTTTTGCCAGTCCTTCTGCATTGATTTCGATACCTTCGCATATCCAAATCCAGGGAAGTCGGAGAAAATGGCCTGCTGTCGTGCGCCTTTATGCTCATACTCGATCAGGTAAAGGTTGATGAGCCTCGTGGCCCCGGGAGTGGAGCTTGTCTTTGCTATCTTCCGCATGGCGAGGCTGTTAATCATCGACGATTTTCCCACATTGGACCTTCCGACAAAGGACACTTCAAGCACCTTTCCTCTCAGAGACCTGTCCGGAGAGGTAACGCTCTTCAAGTATTTCGCGTTCAGAATCTTCACAGGGAGATAATAATCCACTTCTTCATATTTCTCAACACATAAGCAGCAGTTATTCGCGAGACTGGGAGAGGGAATATATTCGCCCTGAAGCGCTGCTTCAGAGGCTCTATCGATGGAGCTTTTTGCAGGGAAGAGCCAGCTCGCGCCTATCTTGATCGAAAGATCCTGGTTTAAAACAGAGGAATTATATTTTGTTGGTTAAAAAAGGGGGGTAAAATGCTAGACGGGCTGCTGATGCGGGGTGATTCCATATTCTTCGCATACCTTTCTCAGGTATTCCTGAACAGTGTGAAGGGGTCTGTAAGACGTTGTGCTGACGAGACGGTCCTGGGAAAAGCTCCTTTTCTCCGTCAGCGCCTTCAAGCGCGAAAATGTGAGCGCCTTTTTTCTGTGGGAGAGCAGCGAGTGCAAGGAGAAGATGGCAGCGGCTGGCAATGCCGCAATATAGGGGATGTTCCCTGGCTTTGTATTGCTGTTTCCCGCAACCTCTAATACGATTGAGGCAAATTCAGAAAAACACACCGGGGTATTGATGATGAATGTGCCCCCGTTGGGGATCGCATCGTCATCGAGGGTTGACATTGCACGGGCAACCTCGCCGGCATAGATGATATTATATATGCCGCTCCCTCCGCTGATATTCCTATACCTGCCGGCGGCTATCGCTCGGATCAATTGGAGGAAACTGTCATCCTGAGGCGCCCTGCCTGTTCCAAAGACGATCGTTGGCCTCAGGATCTGTGCCTTCAGTCCTCTACCGACTCCCCGCATGACGATCTCTTCCGCTCTGAATTTTGTCTTCTCATAAAGGTTATCAGGGTTACAGCGGGTCTCTTCTTTGATGACCCGCTCTTTTGTACTGCCGACTACGCCTGCGCTCGAGAGATGGATCAGCCTGCAGTTATACGCGATAGCGGCCTCCACGACATTCTCCGTACCCCGGACGTTTACCCGTTCCATCTCTTCTTCACGCTTGATGACGCCGGCGCAGTGGTAAATGGCGCTGACCTCAGCTGGAACCTGCAGGGGGAAGGTAATGTCGCCTTCTACAATTTCTATGGCCTTATCCGAAAGGAAGGCATGATCTTCACCTTGCGGTATAAATGCAAATATCTTCAGCCCCTCATCTAAGAGATATGTTACAACATACTTCCCTATAAAACCCGTCGCTCCTGTGACGAGAACCGCCCCTTTTTTCACACAACGCCTTTCATAAATCCTTATTTTCTTTATAGAATGAGCTTTCCTGCGATCTTACTGTCCGTCTTTCAACCTGTAAAGGGACAATGCGTATTCCTTATATTCATCAAGCTCCGGCAGTTCTATCTTTTCGAAGACTGGAGCGCGAATACTGTTCTGGATGTTCTTATACAATTCGTTGCCGGTCTTTTTATCAAGGATAAGAAATCCCACCTTGCTCTCTCTCATCAGACCTACCAACTCTTCTGCTGTTTTTACAAAAGGGAGCGGGATGAATTCGGAGTCTGCGTAAAAGGCGATCCTGTAGAGGCCCGGCTCTCCAGCGAATATTGCCCCTGAATAGCCCTTTTCCTTAAGGTAGACGCCCGCCGCCTTCAGTTCCCTCTTCTCATGGCCTCCCGGCGACAACGCCTTCGGCAGAGTAGCAATAAGGATCGCAAGAATAAGGATCACGGCCATATGCCTTGCGAGGAATGAAGACGGGCGAGTCTTCTCGATCCATGAACATATCTGTTCTTTCAATGTAAAGAAGCCGATCCCCGCCCAGATCAGCATAGGGAGCGCAAGCAAAACGCCGTGCCGCGTGCTAAAATAATAGACTTTTGTTGTGTAAAAGAAAGCGGCAAGAAAAAAGACGCCGAACCAGATCGCAATCGGTATCTCATTCTTGTTATAGGCCACATTCTTTCTGCTGAAGATGCCGATAATCGCGAGAAAGAAGAAGACCACATTCAAAGATTTAACAAGCTTAAGTATAATGTCCGAAACAAAGATCACATATTTTTGGTTCTTTGCCAGCTCCAAAAAGGTAACCAGCTCAGGCTTCACAGCCTGAACGGCATCGGGCGTCAAGTCAAGGGCCTCGCTGCTTTTGCTTGTCACAAGAAGCCATATCTTCGTCAACGTAAACCCAAAGTCCCACTTTACAAAGACATCGCTGAAAATAAGGACAAAAGGCGTAAGCAGAACAGGAAAGGTGAGGATGTAGACGGAAAGATACACAAAGAACTTCTTAGAACTTCGCTCCCGCTTAAGGCAATACCAGGTGATCCACAGGAGGATAACCATAAAGACGGCGATGCCTTCGATCCTGGCAAAGGCCGCGAGCGCTGTTGTAATATTCGAAAGGATGATCCATATCAGGTTCCCTCGCGACATCCCTTCCCACGCAAGCCACAGTGCAGTCATCGCAAAGAACCAGAAGGTGGGCTCCCTGAGCACGTCAGCAGAATAGTCGGCAAGCCTCGGGTTTATGATATAAAAAAGCGCCGTTATCAACGCGACACGAAGGCCGAACATGTTCTTTGTCAAAAGAAAGATCGGGACCGCGGCAAGGGATCCCATCAGCACGGAGATCATACGTCCCGCTGTCTCCCAGTCCGGGAATATCTTATGGGTGAGAAGGATGAGGTAAGGGTAAAGGTGAACGAAGGTGAATTCCGTAAGCCTTTTCGATTCGCCGGACTCGATAAGCCTGGCGGTCTTGATGTACATAAGTCCGTCCGGCGTTATGATGTTCGAGAAAAGGGCCAGGTAGAGCCTTACCGCGAAGGCGCCTGCAAAGACAACGGTTGACAGCAGCCAGATCCTTTTCTCAATCTCAGCCATCTGGAATTTCAAAGTCCCTCGCCCCTCCGATCAAGCTTCATGAACGATTATACCTTTTCTTTGTCCGGTTTGGAACCGGTGAACTTCGGCATCGTTTCGCAACCTTCCGCACTGATGCCTTCCTTCCTGATGACCGCCAGCACAGTATCAACAAGTATCTTCATATCGAGCCAAAAGCCCCTATGATCAACATAGTAGATATCGAGAGCGAACCTTTCCTCCCAGGTAATGGCGTTTCTCCCTCTCACCTGCGCCAACCCTGTTATCCCGGGCTTGACATCGTGCCGCCTTGCCTGCTCCTTCGTATAGAGAGGGACGTATTCCATAAGAAGCGGCCTTGGCCCCACAAAGCTTAGTTCTCCTTTTACAACATTGAAGAGCTGCGGAAGCTCATCCAGGCTGAACCTCCTGAGAAAACGACCGGCACCGGTCAGACGCTCTTCATCAGTTAATTGCGCGCCGGTCTTGTCCCTATCTTCTGTCATGGTTCTGAACTTGTAGATCGTAAAGGGCCTCCCCTTGTAGCCCGGGCGCACCTGCCTGAACAGGACAGGCCTTCCCATTGAAACAAGTACCAGCAGTCCCGTAAAAAGGATCACAGGGAATAAAAGGACAATGAAAAGGAGCGATACGACCAGGTCAAAGAGCCTTTTCAATGTCTCTCCTCCCGGCGCTGCCAGTCCCCGGCAGGGACTGGTAAAAATGAAAGAATGCCTCAGTAACGAGGTCCTTCGAAAAAAGCTCGATCGCCCTTTCGCGGGCACGCCTGCCCATCTCATGTCTGACAGAATGATCATCGGTCATCTTAAGCATCTTCCCGGCAAGTTCTTCGGCATTCCCCGGTTCATAAAGAAAGCCTGTGACGTTATCTTCTATGGCGTCGACAACGCCGTAGATCCTTGTCCCGATCGAAGGAACACCGGCTGCCCCTGCCTCAATAACAACAATACCGAATCCCTCTCGGTAGCTTGGCATACAAAAAACGTCCGCCGCAGCCATAAACCTCTCGGGGGAATCGGTAAAATCGTAAAAATAGATACGCTCGCGATGTTCACTGCACAGGGACAGCATCTTTTCTTTCATCCCCTCTTCGTCAGGTCCAGCGACAAGAAGGTGGACATTCTCTGCGGATCTACATACCTTTGCAAATGCACCGGCAAGGTCAAGAAGTCCTTTGTCTACAGTAAGCCTTCCAAGAAAAAGGAAAAGTATATCCTCTTCCGGTATCAGGAGCCGTTCCCTTAATGCCTTTCGCTCCTCAGGATCAGGATGGAATCGTATGCTATCCACCCCGCATATCGATCCGTTCCCTATGACCGAAGATTTCTCGCGCGACACGATCCCCTCGCTCACGATAAAGTCTTGCTGCGACATGCTGTCCGCAAGTATATGAGTGGCACAGCGGGCTATCATTTTGTCCATACTTTTCAAGAACCATCTCTTCGTTCCCTTTGCCGTGGCCCAGACCTGGCCCGTGAAGGTGTGTATCCTTACCGGTACACCGGCAAGGCGGGCGGCACACATGGACAGCAGCCCCGCTTTCGGCGTAATCGAATGGACCGCGTCAAAACCTTCCTTCCTGAAAAACCGATAAAGCTCGAATAGAGCCAATACGTCCGAGGCCGGAGATGGCCTTCTCAGTATCCTTACAGGAAAAACCTTCACGTCAAGGCCGTAAGGCTTCAAAAAGTCCACGTTCTCTGTATTTACCACCACTGTTATGCTGTGCTCCTTGCTTAATATTCTCAGGTGCTCAACCATAAAGACCCGGATGGAAAGCTCGATGGCTGCCACAAAACAGATCTTTTTACCCTTCATCGAAATATCCCTTGCTCCCCATGGAAACAACCTTGTTCCACACCACAGGGGGTAAAAAGGTGATCACAAAAAGGAACAGGAAACGGGGATCAATTCCGATATGGGGCTTCAAAAAATTCCTTGCCTTTCGCGGGTCCTGCCGTGCCATCGCCGAACGCGCCCTGTAATAGCCGATCTTACCGTAAAGATAGCGGAGCGATTCTCCGTGCTTCGCTTCGAACCCCTTCAGAACCCTCTTGTATTTTCCGATGATGTCTTCCATCTCATCAGGCCATCCGTCGATAAATCTTGTGCTCGCCCTGTCGGAATGGATCCTGTACACTGCCAGAGGCTCCCCTATGTAAGCTGCCCTGGCGTTATACAGGAGCCTCATGAAAAGATCGTATTCCTCACAGAGCCTGAGCTTCGCGTCAAAGCGTTCTTCAAATCCAAGCACCGCGTTCTTTCTGATCGCGGCGGTCAACACGTTCACGGGATAACGCCTCAGAAAATGATCGAAGACCTCTCCGTCAGGCTGGGAGGCCTTGTACGCCACGCTTCTCCGGACCCCTTTCTGTATATAATAGTTCGTATAGATAAAATCGATATCCTTCCTGCGCTCAAAGACTTCTATCTGTCTTTCAAGTTTTTCAGGGAGCCATATATCGTCATGGTCGATAAAAGCGACATAGTCGCCTCTGGAAAGCTCAAGGGCCCGGTTACGTGAATAGCCGAGCCCTCTGTTCTCCTGATAGAAGTATGATACCGGAAATCCGCGCTCCCTGAACCTTTCTATTATTGTTTCCGTTAAGTCTGATGACCCGTCATTGATAACGATGAGCTCCCAGTCTCCGAAGGTTTGATCCCCAATGCTTTTCAAAGTCTCTTCCAGGAACTTCTCCGAATTATAGCAACAGAGATTTATGCTTAATTTTGGCGGGATCATACTATATTTACGCTTAGGATGAACAAGGAAAATCCTGCACCGCAGTTCGCATTACATAATGGTTTTAACAGCCGAAAAATTCCCTCACCGAGCTGATGACAAGCTCCACATCGTTGTCCGTCATGTCGTAGAAGAGAGGAAGGGTGACGATCTCCTTCCACACCTTTTCCGTCGCAGGAAGCTCTGTGGCATATTTGCTGAAAAAGGGCTGGAGATGGTTCGGTATGTAATGGACGCCGCTTGCCACGCCTTTTGAGGCAAGAAAATCCATCATCTCGTCCCTTCTGTCGCCGTCCACACGGAGTATGTACATAAACGGAGCCATCTCACGGATTTCCCATTTGAAGATATTTATACCCTCTATCCTCTTAAAGGCCTTGTTATATTCTTCTACAATCCATCTCCTTCTTTCGATGAACCTGCCGAGCTTTTTAAGCTGCACGATCCCTATTGCCGCATTGATATTGCTCATGTGGTAGCGGTATCCCTGCGTCACCACCTCATAATACCAGCTCTGGGCCTTTTTCTGCCTTTGCCAGGAATCCCTTGTTATTCCAAGAGACCTTTTTCTCCTTATCGCTTCAGCGAACTTATCATCGTTTAACGTTACAGCGCCTCCCTCTCCGCAGGTAAAGTTCTTTATCGGGTCAAAGCTGAAGCATGCCGCATCTCCGATGCTTCCGATCTTTCTGCCTTTGTAAGTTGATCCGAAGGCATGGGCGGCATCTTCGATGACAACGACCTTCTTCTCTCCCGCGATCCCGAGGAGCCGGTCCATGTCGCAGGGATATCCGCAGTAGTGTACGGGCATGATCGCCTTTGTCTTTGACGTTATCCGCCCCGTCATGTCGTCAAGATCGATGTTGAGCGTGTCTGGATCGACTTCGCAAAACACCGGAATGGCGCCAAGTGAAATAATGCCCTGTATGCCTGCGCAAAATGTCAGTGAAGGGGTGATCACCTCATCTCCCGGTCCGATCCCGTAGGCGTCGAGTGTGATGTGGAGGGCTGTCGAGCCTGTATTGACAGCCACCACATTTCTTACGCCCAGATACTCTTTCACCATGTTCTCGAACTCTATCACCTGCGAGCCCATTCCGAGCCAGCCTGTCTCAAATACCTTTCTGACCTCTTCAAGCTCTTCGTTGCCAATAGAGGGCCTGTGTGCCTGCAACATTATTTAAACCTCCGTATTGTAGATCGAATACCGTATTTGGTATATCGAAAATTCCGTAAGCCGTGAGGCGGGGGAGCTCGACCGCATCATCCCCCTCACCCTGACCCTCTCCCGCCAGGGGAGAGGGAACGTTGTTGTTATGACCCCTTCCCGCCAGGGGAGAGGGAACGTTGTTGTTATGACCCTCTCCATCCAGGGGTAGAAGGAACAACTATTTATACCTTGGTCATCTCCCGAAAAGGGGTAGAAGGAACAACTATTTATACCTTGGTCATCTCCCGAAAAGGGGAGAGGGAACAACGATACAAAGAAAGGCTTCTTCAGGGGGCCTATCGGTGGAGCGTGTTTGCGGGGAAAGTTCTACGCTGCCAGCCATCCTCAAAAGGATCGAGGGCACATCCAAGCTGTTTCATTCCGGCGGGAGAAAGGCCTTCATCGCCTCTTCTGTCGCCGGAGAAAAAAGCTCCGGCAGCATCACGGAATAGCGCGGCGGCGAATAAGAGGGATCTCTCATCCTCTTTTCGGCCTCTATGAGCCTCTCGCGCAGTTCGCTGATGCTGCCGCAGGGCCTCCCGAACTCCTCGAACCACGCCAGGGGGTCCAGATCGATCTGGGCGCTCCTGCCTATCCTTATCACCTCTTTGTCCGCCATAACGCAGTCGAGAACCGCACCTGTCGCTCCGCTGACCACGATGTCGCAAAGATCAAGGGCCTCGTCCATCGGCCCCGTGAAGATCTCCGTTCCAGGTAGGAAATCGTTTACGACGGTTTTGACGAAGGATGTTTGCATGGGGTGGGGCTTCAAGATAACCCTGAAGCCTTCTATCCCTTCGACCGCCTCTTTGAGCTTGTAGAAAAGCTCCATTATCGTTTCTTTCTCAATGGGCAAAACAAGGAGGATCTTGAAATCTCCGGAGAGGGCAGCCGATGCCCTCCTGATGTTATGCAGGTAGAGGTACCTAAGCGCCGCTCCAATGACGATGCGGTCCTCCGGATAGTGTTCCTGCATGAGAATTTCCTTATACCTGCGGCCGTTGCAAATGATCTTGTCAGGAACAGGGGCGGTCTCTCTCTCCTTCTCATCGATAAAAAAAGAGAGGGTGTTCGGGGACGGCGCAACATGAAAGAAGCCGTAAACAGTAGTCCCCGGCATGAACTCTCTTACGCCAAGCTGAATCAGCTTGTCGGTGAAGAGGTTTTCGAACCCGTCCATCACCACTCTGGGCTTTATGCCCTTCTTCGCAAGTCTTTTGAAGAGCAGATAATACATAGACTCGAAGCGCACGGGCTCATTCCTGTGATATTCCCCGAAAAGGATCGAACAGTCCACATTCTTTATCACAACAGGATTAAATCGAAATCGCCGCTGCCTCCGGCGGATCCTGAAAGGAAACAGGTAATCCCAAATGCAATAATGGTCCTGGAGTATGATGAAATGATCCTTGTTCGTGTGAAAAAAGGAAAAGGCATTCCATATGGAGCGAGTGATGTTCCTGTAGGAAAAGCTTACAAAGGTCGCTGTCCGCACATTGTTCCGCCGATAGTATTCCGGCAGGATGGTGAAATAACGGTCTTTGAACAGCCCATCCGCCCCGAAGCACTTCTCATCACCCCATGTATGGAGGATCACATCGGGGTTTTTCAGGGGGTTGTATTTGCCCGTTATAAGCCTATGGTAAAGCTTGTTGATCCTGGCGGCAGCAAAGACACCAAGGTGAAGGACGAGCTTAAACAGCCCCTCTGTAAATACCCTTATCGGCTTATCTTTCAGGGACAAACATGCATGGCTCTCTGCTGCAACCCCTTCCTTCGCCACGACGGATGCGATATTCCTCATAACGGCATTGCTGTCAGTTATAATGCACAGGTCCCGTCCGGCTTTCATCCATTGCGTTGCAAGATATATATAACAGCAGTGGAGAAAGAGGTTGCATATCATCGTGTTCCTTTCCGATATGGTGCTTGCCCACCATTCGACCGAGCTATATCGTCTTCCAAGCTCAGCCGTTGTCTCGTAGAACGGCCCCCTCATCTCCGCTGCAGCATTCTGCAGCGTATCGCCTATCTCTTTACATTCCGCAATCCCTCCAAGTACCCTTTTCAGCTCCATTATCCTCTCATAATTGCTGATCAGAGGATACCAGGTCTTTATTCCCGCACCTTTTAAAAGACCTGGGATCTTTTCATTATGGAGGCCGCTGTGAATGAGAATAACCTTTGCCATAGAAAGCTACATATACATACGCTTTACTGTATCGCGCTTCATAAGAGCTTTCACCTCTTCTAAATCCTCAGGCGTGTCGACGCTTATCTTTGCGTCGTCGATCATGACTGCGCGCATCTTTACGCCGTGCTCCAGCACACGGAGGTATTCATTGTATTCTATCGTCTCCAGCGGGGTCGGCTCCCACCGGGAATACTGCAGCAGGAATTCCTTCCGGAATGGGACGATGAAGCACATCTTCAGCATCTTTTCCACCTGTGTCCTTGCGTCGCTCGGGAGGTCGTTCCGCGAGCAGTACATGATGTTTCCGTCAAGGTCCAGCACCGCCTTGATATCCGAAAGGCTGTTCTTCTTCGAGTATGGCGTCACACCGACGGAGATCATTACTTCCGGGTCACGAAGCAAAGGATCAATGATCGCATCGATATGCCCAGGATCGACAAGCGGTTCATCGCCTTGAACGTTGACGACGATATCGCAATCTACATATGTGCATGCCTCTGCAAGCCTGTCTGACCCGCTCTTGTGGTGCGTGCCCGTCATTATCACTCTGACGCCGTTCGACTCCCCAGCCTGTCTGATCTTCTCGTTGTCCGTCACAAGATAGACTTCGTCGAGGCTCTTTGCGAGCTGCGCCCTTTTGCAGGTATGGATAACCATCGGCAGCCCTTCGATGTCAATCAAGGCCTTTTCTGGAAGACGGCTCGACTGCAGCCGCGCAGGGATCATGCCCACTACTTTCATATGTTTCTCCCTTTTTTAGTTTTTCATATAGGTTTTTTCGTTAAGATGAGCTAATTTTTAATACTCTTCGTAAAATTATTTTTTATTCGCTGAGAGAGTGGGATAAAAAGATTCGAACGCATGGAACAGGACCGTGCAGTCGGGCATCAACGTGATGAACTGCATCCCCAGTTTGGTCATCCATTTGATGTCCCCATCGTTCTTTGCCACATATCCGCCGGCGGCGATCCCCTTTGCCCTTATCTTTCTGATGCAAATCTCTAATTGTTTCCTGACCTCAGGATGATCCACCTGTCCCGGATAGCCGATGGCCTGCGACAGGTCGTATGCTCCGATATAGATCGCATCGATCTTTCTGCGTATCTCCTTTATGGACAGTATGTCATCGAGGTTGTTGATCCCGCCTTTTCCTTCAAGGAGGAGGATCACCATCGTCTTTCTGTTCTGTTTTTCTGCGTGGTCTTTGACATTGCGGAGCGAATACCCTCCGGCCCTTGTAAAGGGCGAAAATCCCCTGCTACCCACAGGATAATATTTCGCGTATGATATCGCATCCACCGCGTCCTGCCTTGATTCGATGTGGGGCACGATCACGCCTGCTGCCCCTACATCGAGGGCGCTCAGTATTAACGACTCGTCGTTCTTTGCCACGCGAACGATTGCCTCGCATCCTTCGACCTCAGCGGCCCTTATCATGTCCCCTACTGTCTCGAAACCCTGGGGGCCGTGCTCCATATCGATGATGACAAAATCGATCCCTGTCGAGGCGATGACGTTGATCGTTGACGGCGACGGGATAACGCACCACGGCCCGTAGACGATCTTACCTTTTTTCAAAGAATCCTTAAGGCTCATTCTTTTCTTCATAGTTTAAAACCTCCCTTCAGCAAACCTTCGTGATGCGAGGAAGTACGGTCGTGTCATTTTCCCCCTCACCCTGACCCTCTCCCGCGAGGGGAGAGGGGATATTGTTGCTGTGACTCTCTCCAGCGAGGGGAGAGGGGATATTGTTGCTGTGACCCTCTTTCGCGAGGGGAGAGGGAACTTTGTTGCTGTGACTCTTTCCCGCAGGAAGAGAGGGGGTATTGTTGCTACGGTTCTCTTTCATAATGGGAGAGGGGATAATGTTACCACGATGAGCTGTTTCGAGAAATCTATTGATTGTGAGGGGTTAGGAAGAAAGTCCCACGTCGATGTTCATCAACCCGGATTTACTATCTCTATCTTTGAAACATCTTCCACAACATAAGGGGTGATGCTTTTCAGCTGTTCCTCCGTCGCCAGACCGGTCAGGACGCCGATCGACGCCTTCAATCTTGCGTTCACCCCCATCTGCACGTCTGTCGTCGCGTCTCCCACCATGATTGCGTTCCCTCGATCTATTTTGAAGGCACTCAAAATGAAATTGATCTGTTCTGGGTCAGGCTTTGGACGGGAGACATCGTCTGCGCCGATAACAAGGTCGATGACATCCGCGAAACCCAGGCATTCCATCGCAAGCTTCGCGCGCCCCCGCCTGTCGATCGTCGCTATCGCCGTTTTGCATCCGCTATGCGCGGCCTTATTGAGAAGCTCTAAGGCGCCGCCAATCGGTCTGACAAACCGTTTCAGATCTTTCGATGAGATATCATCAACCTGCTGAAAGGCATTAAAACACAGGTCGTAGACGTCTTCATATCCGATATTGTTCAGGTAATCTATGGCTGCCTGGAGCACCACCTCGCGCTTCTTAAGGCCTACCGGCCCCTCAGGCAGCAGGCGGCCGGTCTTTAGATCGGCGCCCATAGAATAGGCGATCCTTTCAACGTGACCTCTCTCAAGTCCCAGATCCTTGCATATCATCTCTGCCCGCAGGCCTACCATCTGCGCCCAGTAGTAATGTAGCTCCATCAGGGTCCCGTCCTTGTCGAAGATGAGGAGCCGTATGTCGTTAATAATTTCGTTGCCTACCCGGATATCAGCCACCGATAGCCTCCAGGTTCGCTCTTACCAATTCTTCAGCAACAGATACCGCTTCGCTTAGTGCGTCGATGTTTGTATCAAAATCTTCCATTGTCACGTATCGTTTGACCAGCTTTCTCGCAAAACTGCCCACCGAAACGCCGTGGGCGTTTACGCCGCATTGGCGCGCGAGCAAACCAGTCCTGCTATTGGTCCCTCCCGACAAAAGGACAACAACAGGGATGCCGCTTTTCATCACCACGTCGGCACATGCAACGGCCTGGAGCGTGGTATTATAGTCGTCCCCTTCCCCGCTCATGGGGACCCCGTCGGCCTGGACGATCATCCGTTCACCGGTTACTTCATGCAATTGCCTGATCCTATCGATGAGATGCCTGTTTGACAGAAGCGACCTGTCGAGGCAGACGCTGAGAAAATTATCCGTAATTATCGTGTTCAGGAGCTTCCAGTCATGCAGCACCGCTTCGTCATCGTCTGTAACCCCGTGAAGCTCCATCGTCTCTACTCCCCTCTTTGCGCATTCCGGCAGTATATTTTCAAAATCAGCACGCTTATGTATATACCGGATCGCGCCTGCAGGGCAAACACTTTCGCAGTCCCCGCATCCTATGCACTTAAATTCTTCAACAGAGTAGCCTTCTGAGATCGCTTCCTGTCTGCAGGCCTTTATGCATTCACCGCACTCCACGCATGCGCCCCGGTCGATCAATGCCTTGCGGACGTGCGGATCGCCCTTCAGTCCGATGCTCACATTCAGGTAGGGCCTCATTGCTATCTTCTTTCCCAGCAAAGGGGCCAGCGCATATGCCTCTTCTACGCCCCTCTTCGCCGCCTCGACGACATCAATGTTCGCAGAAAGGTCATGCATTGCCGCACCTGCGATGGTATATATCGCGGCAAGCCTCCTCACCTCCGTGAGGTTCTCGTTCCCGGCGCCGCAGACAAGCTTGAAGAATCTTCTCTCCTGGAAAAGCCCTTTCAAAAGGTCATATCGCTCATTTTTCGCGTTCATAGATAATTCTCTATCCCCTTGTAGAACGCCCTGTAGCCGGTGGGGGTGAGGATGTGGATCCCCTCCTTCCCGTGGTGGATCAGATAGGCGTCGATCTGCTCAAGAAAGAGCTGGTTGTACCGGTGCCGCTCGATGATGAGGCCCCTCTCCTCGGGCTCGACCTTCTCGTCGTAGAAGTGGAACCCTCCCCGGTCATCGGTGCCGATGTAGCCGTCGAGGCCGACGGCGAATATCCTCTCTGCTCCCATGACGATGGCGATGCCCATCAGGAGCACCGAGATAGTCCTGCAGTTCGACTGGATGATCCCGTCCGCGATCCCGAAGTCATCGAGGGTGTCGTTGAAGTAAAGGGTCTCGTAGGGACGGGGCGTGTACTCCCGGACCATCTCCTCGGGGATGTTCTCTCCGATCATGAGGACCGAGTCCTTGGCCACAGTATCGATGTAGTCGGTGAAGCGCTTCTTGTTGTTGAAGGCATGGTAGTGGGGGGTGAAGAAGCCCGAGAGGTAGTTTGCGCCCAGGATGACGGGGTTGTGCTTTTTGATGAAGGCCTCGATCCGGGGGCGGTACTCCTTCAGGGTGGGACCGTTGGCAAGGATCAAAAACTCCCTCCCCTTGTGGCGGTCCATATAGGGGACCTTGCCGTCCAGCTTCCGCTCGGGGATCTCTGTCTTTTCAGGTTCGGAGGGTGTTGCCATTTTGTGCTTTGTGCTCCCGATCATGCCGCTTTTGATGATGTCGTTGAGGATCCCCTTCGAGAAGCCCACGGGGTTTATCTTCCGTATGACCTCCAGGGCGTTCCAGATGTCCTCCATGGAGTACTCCCGGTAGTCCACGAGGGTCTTCGGGTAGTAGGGGTGGCACTGGAAGATGCCCGAGAGCATGTAGGGGAGCTGGTAGCCCCAGGGCTCGTCGGTTGCGATGTTCAGGAAGAACCGGTCGATGGCGTGGAGGACCGGGATCACGTTGTACTTGTCCGTCGTGGAAAGCTGGAGGTAGGAGAGGAGGACCTCGGTGGGGAGGTTCCCTGCGCCCCTGCCCATCCCGTATATCGTCGAGTCCACGATGTCGATGCCGCACTTGATCGCCTCCAGGGTATTGGCGAAGGCCATCTGGAGGCCGTTGTGGGGATGGAACCCCACCTTGATGTGTTTTAGTTCCTGGAAGGGCTCGATGAGGGAACGCATCTGATCGGGGAGGATGGAGCCGTAGCTGTCGGCGACGTAGACATAGTCGATGGAGGAGCCTTTGAGGAAGGCGACCAGCTCCGCTATCTCCTTCTGCGTGTAGCTCGTGATCCCCATGGCCTGGAGGGAGACGAGAAAGCCCTTCTTCTGTATCTTCTCAAGCTGCCTGATCGCGTCAAACGTGCCATCCTTGTGAACGGCGATCCTGACCATGCTCACGTACTCCCGGTAGTCGTCGGTGATGTCGTCGGTGTCAAGCTTGCCGAAATCTCCCATGATTGCGACCTTTGCCCCGTTTATCCCCTGCACCACGTCCCTCAGGTCGCCGATATCGGTAAACCGCCAGGGGCCATATACGTCCCTCTTGAAGTACTTCTCAGTGCCGCGGAAGCCGATCTCCACGATGTCGATCCCCGCCTTCGAGAGCGCGCGGTAGACCTCGCGGACCATCTTCTTGTCGAAATGCCAGTTGTTGAGGTACCCTCCGTCGCGGATGGTGCAGTCAAGGATCTCATAGTTCAGGCTCATCCCTTTTCTTCTCCTTTTTCTCTTTGATATAATGCGTTGTAATAGCCGTTCTTCCCAAGAAGCTCCGCGTGCGTTCCTTCCTCAACTATCTCGCCCTGCTTCATGACAAATATCCTGTCGGCATGCTCGATGGTCGAGAGCCTGTGGGCGATAATAATTGTCGTCCTGTTCTTCTCTACCTCTCTCAATGAATCCTGTATCGCCTTTTCAGAGATATTATCGAGGGAGCTTGTGGCCTCATCAAGGATGAGGATCCCGGGGTTCTTTATGACCGCCCTCGCGATGGCTATCCTCTGGCACTGGCCTCCTGACAGGGTAATCCCCCTGTCGCCTACGATCGTGTCGTATTTCTCGGGAAGCTCCATGATGAACTGGTGCGCGTTGGCGACCTTTGCCGCACCGGTGATCTCCCCGTCAGCAGCATCGAGCTTGCCGATCCTGATGTTGTCCCTGACAGAGGCGTGGAATATGAAGGTGTCCTGGCTTACCATGCTCAGGTGCTTCAACCACGAAGAACGGGAATAATCCTGGTAATCGACGCCATCAATCAGTACCCGCCCAGAAGAGGGCCCGTACAGGCGAAGGAGCAGATCGGCAAGGGTAGATTTCCCTGAGCCTGACTCTCCAACGATGGCAACGGTCTTGTTCCTCGGTATGTTGATATTGATGTTCTTCAGGACATTCTCTCTCGTGGGGTATGAAAATGATACGCCGTCCAGTTTCATCCCACCTGTTAAACCGGGAAAATCCTTACCCCCATCGTCAGTATCATAGCTCGTGTCCGCCAGAGTCTCATAGGTGATGCGGATGCGCGGGGCAAGGCCTTTAAGCCCCATCCATTGATGTGCTATCTCTTTTACGGAAGGCATAAGTCTCATCAGCGCGCCGACATAGACAATGATGATGGGGAATATCTTTAAAAAATCATCGGGCATGTAGAGCTTTGCATAGATGATGGCGACGATCGTGCTGAGGGAACCGACGGAGAGTATCAAATGAGAGGAGAAATATGCCGGGGCAGTATAGGTGAACTGCTGTTTCCGCGCAACGGTCAGCTCCTTCTTCAATTTATCAAACCAGTACCTGTAAGTGTCGAAGAGCTTGATCTGCCTTATACCGGAGAAGGATTCCGAGAAGAGCATCGTAATATTCGTATATGCTATCTGCGCCTTCTTTGCAGAGGGGTTGATGATCTTGTTGGAAAGGACGTAGACGATCACGCTGAATGCGGCGATAACGACGTACATAAGGAGTGTGAACTTTACCGAGATCGTGAGCAGAAGCACGGTTATGATCACGATCCTGAAGAACTCCACGCCGGCCTTGGGGAAATAGAAGAACATCTCTCCGACTGATGACGAGGCCTCCCTGCCGATATACATGAGCTCCCCGTGTTTCTTCATATGGAAATAGCTGTACCGGTTCAGCAATATCTTCCGGAAGATCCTGTCCTGAAGGTCAGTGTAAAGCTGCAAATGATACCAGAGCGCGGTGCTCTCCGATATGATCCCGAAGATACGGCTCAATATGATCAATACAAGAAGAAGAAGGCTCGCGGCGACGAGCGCATCATTTACTGGCAACAGCGACGAGGCCGAATCGAGGTATTCCAGGATCTTCCCGCCGTACTGCGCCGCCGAGTCGGCCTTCGAAAGGATCCTGCTCAGGAACGGATAGAGGGCACCCACGCTGAGCGTCTCCAGCAGGGCATAGATAAAGAGCAGCAGGAACACAAAAAAGGCCTTCAGCCAGTACGGCCTCAGGAACCAGATCATGATCTGCATATCGCTTAGATGTTTTCTCGGCATTTGAACTGAATTATACTCGAGGGTGTATTTTTTGCTTAGATGGGTCCTCTGAAAAAGCGCTTCGAGGTATCATTGTTCCCGCTCCCCTTGTGGGAGAGAGTTTGGCATGGATGGTGCGTAGCAAAATATCCTCTCTAACCTTGCCGGAAGGGCAAAGCGTAAGCGGCACCCAGCAACAATATTCCCTTTCCACTTGTGGCAGAAAATCATAGCAACAACATTCCCTCTCCCCTGGCGAAATAGGGTCATAGCAACAATATTCCCTCTCCCCTGGCGGGAGAGGGTCAGGGTGAGGGGGTAGAGTGATACAACCGTACTTCCTCGCCTCACAACGGTTTGTCAAATGAAAACCCGATATCGATTCTCATCCTTTCTTTGTATTTTTTATGAATATCCTGAGAAATTTCGAATCGAAGGTGTGCTTTTTGGCATCGTAGGGCTCGACGGGGACACTAAAATTGTGGTTCTCCCCGTAGAAAAGCCTGTACTCTATGTTGGTAAACCCCAGATTCCGGAATATTTTTTCATAGTTGTAATTAAAAAGCCTCGACCTCACGCTCGTTATGATCGCTATATACCGCTTGGACACCCTCGCAACCTCGTTGAACAGCGCCTTGTCTTCATAAGGGATGTGCTCGAAGACGCCGATAGAGAACACTACATCGTAGCGTTCATTGGGTATCTTTTTTATCTCGTCTAAGGCATTGCCTACAAAAAATGTCCCTTTTTCATAAAGGTCCGGGAAGTGCTCCTTCAGGACAACATTAACCGACGCATCGTTTATCTCTATCCCTGCGAGGTCTGTGTAGCCTTGTTTCAGGAGGTAGTTCAGGTTCCTCCCGGCGTTGCACCCTATCTCCAGGAATGAAGCATTTTCTTTCAGCGCCTTAAGGAGTCCTCCCTCAAAAACAACGTAGGTGCTGTTGTCCTCCTGGAGATAATTTTCCGGCCCGTGTTTCTCGCCCTTATCGCGGGAGCGCCAGTATTCCCGCTCATTCCTTTTCCATGGAGGACTGCTTCCCGTCAGCCCGATAACAGCGGAAACGCCTGCTTCGATATTTCTGAAAGTCTTGCTGTCGCGTATCTTCCTGCCAGGGTCCACGAACCTGTCGAATGTGCCTTTAAGCCTCGATGATCTTTTCAATCATCCTCCGAACGGTCTTTTGCACATTCCCATGAAAACAATTCGCATAGTACTTCTCCTGCATGGTCCTCATTTTTGATTCGCTAATGTGAACTCCTTCGAGGAAATCAATTACATGCCGTTCAAGCTGTTCGTAATTAGTAACAACTATCGGGAGATGATCATAATCAAACAGGGTTTCAAGATGATCTGTAAATTCGTAAACTATTACTTTCCTATCTGCCGCAATGAGTTCATCACAAAGCGAGGTATGACCAGCGATCGTTAAATCCGCCTTTTCAGATAAAAAATAAGGATCGTATTTCTTCAAATCGAGTTCAATCTCCAGATTCTCTATTTTTTCAATCTCATCAACGATATCCATAATATATGGGCTTTGGTACGACTCTACTATTTTTCCTTTAATAACGATATGCAGCAAGGGGAAATGGATCGCCAGCCTTATGAGGTCTCTATAAAATTGTCTTATGTACCGGACCTTTCCTCCAGACCTCGATATGTCTTCTATTTCATCGTCGGGTACGTGAAAATCAAGGGCAAGGACAAGTTTTTTGCCTTTTTTTATCGTATCATACTTTTCATCAAAGATATTGTTCGTTGCATAATGGTAGAGAAGGTCTTCTCTCACCATTCCGATTGGGATACAATGGTTTATAAAACAGCTCTTCAGTCCATTTTCAATTACTACCCTTCCTGCCACGAAATAGTGATCGAAAATATAGTATTGGTCGGGCCAAAAAGCAAAAATAAACCTTTCCTGAGTACCGCACACCTTGATATCCAGAAGGCTCAATGCCATTGCAAGGTTGCGCGGGAAAAGATGGTCATATCCCACAAGTGCCACTTTAGGAGCAACAAACCTTGAAAATATGAGGCAATAGCGCTTGATGCTAATAAAAAGAAAAAGGCCGTAGACTACATACCAGAGCCCGTATTTTATAAGATCGGCAAGGATTTTTATGTTCATGGATAGAAACAGTTTAAAAATAGATTTGATGAATTCTTCTTTGTCATAACCAATATCGTTTATATCAGTGAAAGGGATATCATTTTCTACATAATATTGATAATTTTCCGGCATGTAAGGTGCGTTCTTTTCACCGAGTGAGATATGCAGTATCTTAGATTTATGTAAAGGGGATTCAGCGTCATCACTGTAAAAATGGTCCTTTTTAAAAAGGTCTCCGTAAAAAATACCCTGGTGGGGAAAGTAGAGCACCTTCATGTCCTTTAGATCAAATGGCCTGGAACGATACTGTTCTTCAGGCAACGGGGTGCCTTGTATCTTTTTTCCTTGTAAAAATCTTTTTGTTAAAAACTTCATCTTAGAGGATACAAGCAAGCGGACCTTTTCTGCGCCCTTAAAGAAAAAAAGACCCGGGAATATATAAATATTGAGCCCTTCCTCTTTTTTTCTTTTTATGAAATATGCCAAAGAATTGCAGCAAACGATCGTTATTGAATTGTATCCTTTCATATTTTTAAGATAGAGGGCGGCAGCATACTGGTCTGCAAAGGCGCCTATGCCGCGAAACAGATAATACTTCCATACAACTTCCATCTTTTTTTTGTGACTTTCGCTTCTGGCAAACACTTTTTCTATATAATGATAAAGGCTGGACTTTCGAACTTTTTCGTATATTTCGTCTACCAACCCTGAAGCGATAAACATGCCTCTCACATGTTCTGAGAATTCTTTATATTCTTTTTTGATCCATTTAATGCCCCGGCCTTCACGATCGTTTATTTTCTCAATGGTATCTTTTTCAACAAAATAGGTATCAAAACGAAAAATACTTTTCGCTATGATGAGAAAAGGGACCGCTACCCCCAGTATCCTAAAAATAACAATGGCTTTTCTTTTCACTGTTGGATTTGTTTAACCGATAACAAGATCATCAAAAGAACTTACGTACCAAAGCGGCTCATATTCTCTGCCTATATTGAGCGGCTTTTTATCTTCTCTAAGAATGCCAACCGTTTTCCACCCCAATCTGTTTGGCGCCAAAAAGTCTTTTCTTTCGTCGTTCCCAAAATAGCAGCATTCTTCCCCGGACGTATTTGTTTTCTTTTCAATAAATTCGAAAGACCACGCGTGTGGCTTTTGATATTCAGGCCCTTTTGCCCAAGTAAAAACGCATTCGTCCATTACTTTATTCAGTCCCAGGGCATTTACCTTTGATTTTTGTACAAAGACCAGGCCGTCGGTGATAAGTGCCAAAAAAATATTGCCTTTCATTGCTTTTTGTTTTTTTATCTTAATTAATATTTTTTTTGCATCAGGAAAAAGGTTAATGTTTGGGGTGTGTTTCCTGTAAATATCAACCATCTTGTCGATCAAATCTTCTGTGTATTGGATTTTCAGCTTTTCGAGAAACCTTTGGTACCACTCTCCCCTTGGGTAACAACACATGATTGAATCCATTGCAGCACGCAATATATCCTCTTTAATGAAAAATTTGCCCGCTGTCCAATTGATAACGGAACTGGTTCCTCCTTGAACAAACAGCGACTCATCATATAAAGTATTATCTAAATCAAAGACGTAAGTTCTAATTGTGCGCGGTAATAACATTTCTCTTTATTTGTATTCATATATTTCTTTAAAGTCCTTGAACAACCGGTAATTTATTTTATACTGATACGTCTTTATCAGCTCTTCCCCTAACACATACTCCCTGATGGCAAGTTCAGGGCCGGAGTATGCAGCTTTAAAAGCAAGGTGGGATGCCCCGCCGAATCTTAGGTTTATTTCGAATGGTATAAATTTTCCGTAAAATAACATTCCCTGTATAACAACGGGGCCTGTTATTTTACTTTTTGCAACTATTAGCTTTGTGAAATCGACGCATGCCTTCGACTCTACGGTTGTAGACACAATGCACTCGCCTCCAAGAATTATATCCCTGCTACGCGGCACGCAGTAAAGCATCAGGCCGCCGCGAGAAACGTATGCGTCAATTGAGACCTCTTTCCCATCCAAATAAGTCGTTGCCACGCCGTCTGGTGACAGCGCGAATGCTGCAGCCAGTTGCGCCCTGTTGTCGATCTTCAGCTTCAATGCTTTTTGAGCTTTGCCCCCTCTGAAAAAAAGAGGAAAGTAGCTGTCTGCAGCATCATCGGGGTTAGTCACGACCTTTAAGTTATGAAAACCAAGCTCATCGATGCAAAATTTTGTAAACAACTCTTTGTTGATAATCCTTTTTGTAACCTCCGTCGAATTGCATAATATATATGCCCCGGATTCTTTTATTCTATTCTGGATCTTCGATAAAAATATCAGTTCATCATCCCTTGTTGGAACAATAAGCTTAATATTCTTGTTCTTTATATTCCATAACAACTTATCGGCAAAAGAAACCGAGCGAAGTCCAGGAAGGGCAACTTCGCCATCCAGGATTGCCAGAGCCGGTGCGTCTTTATTCAGGTCAGACCCTAAAACGCCTATTCCGTATCTTCTTGACGCTTTCAAAAACCAACGGCACAATAAGGTTTTTCGCGAAACGCTCAAAATTAGAATATTATCTTTTTTCAAAAAAATATTCCTTTTCAAACAATACTATTTCGAAGATGCAGGCTTTGCAAAAACATACATAACCCGTCCTATCGCCATTTTCGCAAAACCGCTGTAAAGCTCTTCAAGCTCTTTAAGTTTTCCTACCTCTAAAAAGGCCTTTTCAAAAGCTACCCTTTTTTTGTGACATTTCTTGCCCGTCTTGGGCGCAGCCACATAATCATCACCTTGCAAAAGGAAAAACTCGAGCGGAAACTGAACCGTTTTTCTGATAACCTGATAACCCGCCCGTTCCACAACATTATCTATGTCGTTAATCGTAAAAAAATTGACATGATCGGGTAAGATCAGGAACCATGGCTTCGTCTTGTTTTTTTCGAGATATACCTGCTGAAGCACGTTGAAATCATTGGGAACAACAAACATAAGCATACCATCCGTGGTAATGATATCTTTGATGCGCCTCAATAAATAGACCGGCTCGGGTACATGCTCAAGCACGTTAATTAAAATAGTACAATCGAATCTCTTTGCTTCTTTTTTGCACCAGTCACAAAATCCGTTTACATCATACGGCAATATTGTGATAGGAGATATCCTTTTCGATTGATTACGAAGTACGCCGAACTCAGTTCCATACAGATTTTTAAAACCGCATTTGTGAAGTACTTCCAGCATCTCCCCTTTACCGCAGCCGATATCGACAATGGAAGAGTCCTCTTTAAGATAAGAAAGCAATAATCTGGCTATTCTGAAACGCTCTTCAATGTATAGTGGGCAAGGTATTTCATATGACTGGTAATAATCCTTCAGGAACTCTTCGCTGGGGTAAGGATCGGCATGGTAAAATCCGCAGTCTTTACAATACCCGATTTTAATTTCTTGAAGCACTTCCTTGGAGCGCCAGGTTATTTCATCTCCTTCAAAAATACGTCCGGTCAATCTATGCATATTGTCACCATAATATTCTTTTGAATTTCTCACAGATTGTTCAACATCATTCAATGAAATCCCATTTCATGGCCGAGCCTCTGTTCAAATCACGGGAAGCCCTCTTCCCTATTATGTAAGGGTAGTATTTCGGTGAAAGACCTAAGCCGGGTCTTATGATCCTGATGTTCCTCTTGGTAAACTGATCGCCTTTCTTTAAATCTTCAACAACGTAAATAGACCTTCTGAAATCAAGTGATCCCTTTTCTTTCTCGGAAGATGGACCATACTTTATGCTTCCGCGCGCCTGCCATGTATTAAAGGCTTCTTTTACAAGCGTTCCCATCTCTGAGGGGTTCATAGAAAACGCAGAGTCAACGCCGCCTTCTTCGCGTGAAATTGTGAAATGTTTTTCTATCATTGCCGCGCCCAACGCAACGGAGGCAATGCTCACCCCTATCCCGAGCGTATGGTCCGACAAGCCAACCGGTAAGCCGAATAGATCTATCATGTGAGGTATGGTCAATAGGTTCGAATCTTCAGGCGATGCCGGGTAAGTACTTGTACATTTGAGGAGAATGATATCATCACAACCTGCTTTATGCGCTGTCTCAACGGCTTCCGCTATCTCTGAAATGCCTGCCATTCCTGTAGAAATGATCAACGGTTTGCCTGTAGCAGCTGCTCTCTCAATCAAAGGGAGGTGGTTAATCTCAAATGATGCTATTTTATATGCCGGTACGTTCAAGTTTTCAAGAAAATCTACCGCTGTTTCATCGAATGGCGTACTAAACGCCGTGATGCCAAGTTCACTGCAGCGTTTAAATATCGGCTCATGCCATTCCCAGGGGGTGTATGCTTCCCGGTAGAGCTCATAGAGTGATTTGCCTTTCCATAGGCCCTCCGGATCACGCATAAAAAATTCATCACTTTCAGAATCGATCGTCAAAGTATCTGCGGTATAGGTCTGAAGTTTTACTGCGTTCACCCCTGCTCCGGCTGCGGCTTCGACGATGTCGAGGGCGCGCCTGAGCGAATGGTTATGATTGCCCGACATCTCTGCAACAATAAAAGGAGGTGATTCTATCGATCCGATTAAATGGTTTCCAATCTTAACTGGCTTTATCATGGGGCCTCGCCTCTGTTTTAAAATCACCGATTAATTGAATATCTTTAATTTCCATTCTAACCACCCTACATTACCGAAACATCTCTGCAACAACCCTGCCTGCGCCTTCTCCGTCAACTGTTTCCATGGCTTTTGTTCTCATATCCGATAATTTTTTTTTGTCATCTATTAACTTCATTATAATTTTCATTAAAATGGAAGGGGTAACCCTTTCAAACCAGCCGGCGTTCACTATTATCCCATCATGCTCAAGACTTTCAGCAACCCTTCTCTGGTTTTCTGCCTGAATAATCACTATGCTTGGCAAACCAAGGCAGCAGCGCTCCCAGGTATTGCTGCCCCCGGCTCCGATCGCAAGATCTGAATTGATCATCAAAGGCGCAATGTCGTATACCTGGCGGTAAAAGGCAATATTCGGCAAGGATTTGCATAAGGCTTCTATCTCTTTCCAGCGCAGATTTGAATCTCCAACTATAACCGTGCAAGAGATGGCCGGGTTGTTAAGAAGAGTTACTGCTTCGATAGCCTTCTTTGTTTCATTCGAGGTATCGGCTCCGCCGAAAAAAATCAAGATCCTTTTTACTTCGTCGCTTCTTTTAGATATGGCTTTCCGCATCTCCTTGAACTGGTCCCTGAGAAGCGCATAGAGGGGTCCTGTAAGCCTTTTACATCCTCCGGGCGTAAGATCTTCATACTCTTGCGCTCTGAAACCGTAATTCTGGTTTAACAGAATATCGCATTTATGTCGTCGGTTCACAAAATCGTCAATCACCATCATTTTATCTGTGTAAGGTAAAAGGTATTCTTCCCAGGGCAGGCTAAGGTTGTAATGATCAACAACGATATAATCAGGACGCTCAATTCTGTTAACTATCAAATTTCCAATATATTCGCTGTCTTGAGCTGAATCAAGCATTGCAGGTAATTCGTGGACATTGAATCCGTTCTTTCGTATGAAATTGATGAGATTCCCTTTCTCTGTTTTACATATAAAGTCCACATTGGCAGCATGTTTATTAAGCTCTTCGGCAAGCGTGAAACATCTCATGACGTGCCCGTAACCAATATAGCTTGATGCATCAGTCCTTATCAGGATATTCAATGAATCTATGGCCCTTTCAGCTCCGGAAAAAATCCCTTTATCTTTTTTAAGAAGTTAGACGGCGAAATAGATTTCTTCTGCTCGTCGAGAATAATGTATTTATTTCCTGATCGAACGATGGAGTATAGCGGGACTTCCATCAGGTTTGCCACCTTAACGTTGACGCCTTTAACATTTACATCTTTATTGATCTGCGCAATTTCAGGGTTATCGTCAAGCCACGTATACACCTCTTTCAGGCCCAGTGGTTCCCCTCGGTATAGCGCTTCGTAAATGTGACGTACAAGCTCAAGATCGGCAGGTTCATCAACTGTCAATCTATATTCGAGCCTGCAGAGTTCGCTGTCGATCTCTATACCACACGTTTTAAATGACCCCATGTTTTCCCGAATATAAAGGCTTACGGCTGGCCCCCTGTAATGCTTGTGAACTTCAATGAGCGCCTTGTAAGAGATAAGTTCCGACAATGTTCCGTAAATTACAGGCATGTTGGATATATATATAAAGTCATAGAGTTTTTTCTTAAAAAGTTCCACAGAACGAGACGCGCTATCCATATCAAAAAGCGGGCAATCGCAGGTTACCCGCACAACAGCGTCGGCCTCTTCCCGTTCACACAATGCTACATGGCGCTCGACAACATCCTGCTCGGCGCCCGCATACCAGCCGCATCCAAGCCTTTCTGCCTCTTTAATAAGAGGTTCGTTGCGAGGGTCTTTTGAGGTCGCGAGAAAAATCCCATCAAGCCCTATCATACGCCTCATTCTTTCAACATGATGGGCAAAATTTGTTTTTCCTGCTATTTCCTTCAAAACCTTTCCCGGCAGGCGCGTTGAAGCCATTCTTGCCGTAATGACACCTATAACCTTCTTCATATTTTTAATCTTCTCCTACACACGATAATGGATAAGAACCGCTCTTTTCAAGGTCGCCCCTGCGTTTGTAAAAGTTCACCAGGAATTTCTTGTAAAGTTTTTTGTCAAAGGATAGGCCGTAAAATTTCACTCTGTTCCTTATTTTTGCAAAGTATCTGAAAAAATCGTTCTTCAGCCTATCTATGCTTCTGTCAATCTGATGATTTCCCAGCCTAACTGCTGATTCCATATTCAGATAATAAGCTGCGCTTTCTGAATATTTTCCGTTTACCTGCCACGGTCTTATATATTCAGCCGAAGTATACATATCGATAATCTCCCTGTTCGTCCATTCATAAAAACTTTTAGGCTCCTGGAGATATCCTTCTTCCAGAAGTCTCACGGTTAGTTCGCATTTCGGATAAGGCCTGAAAGTCCCTACTCCACAGGTAAAATAAGGATATTTTCTCAATCTGTTTATAAACGAAATGGTTTTTTTAATATCATGAAGCTCTTCACCGGGAATCTCTATGATAAAAGCGGAGCGGGCGATAATCTTATATCTGTTGCATTGCTCTACTGCGTGCTCTGCCTGTTCCGGAGTGATGCCTTTTTTCATAAGCTCAAGAGTGTGTGAAGAACCCGACTCAACGCCTATGGTAAGCTGGACAAGGCCTGATTTCTTGCAAAGATCCAGCGTCTCATCGTTCAGCATCCTCTCGTTAAAATAATCGCACCTGCATTCCCCATCCCATGTGATGTTCAGTTTATTTTCAACAATGCCCCGGCAGATATTTCGCACCCGGTTTATATCGACGAAGAAATTATCATCAACAATCTTCAGGTGGGTCAGCTTGAATTTTTTAACCAGGTATACGATTTCCTCTACAACCTTATCTGCACTCTTTTTTCTGTATTGCCTGTTATTGGTTACGGTGTTGATGCAAAACGTACATTGCGAAGGACAGCCTCTGCTGCTTTCGTAAGGAAGCCACCTCATTGGCTTTCTGACATACTCTGAAAGCTTGTCTGTCAGATAGCTCGATATAAACCTTTCAATGCTCCCATCAATGCCGTAATCAGGCAAAGGCAGCGATTCGAGGTCGACGATCTTTCTTTCGTGTATTTTCTTGCCCCCCTTTTGGCCGTCCTTTAGAAGACCTGCGATATCCAGGATATGCTCCTCCCCTTCGCCGGCTACCACATAATCGATGTATTCTGAATCCGCCATCTGCTCTGGGAATAAAGTACAGTGCCAGCCGCCGGCTACGACGGGGACATCCGAATGTGCCTTTATGAATTTCACCAGATCATAAGCATCTGGTACCTCGGAGGTAACTATTGAAATGCCCGCAAACAAAGCGCCTTTAAGCTCATTTTCAATGGTTTTTAAGGGATCGCTTTCGAAGGCACAATTTACAATTCTGGCCTTAAAGCCCGCCTTCTCGAGCTGCGTACCCAATGAAATAAGATTGAGGGCCGGGTAATTGTTATAACTGTAAATATTTTTCGGCCTTATCAGTAAAACCTTATTTGTCATTTAATTCCTTCAGAACAGTTTTTATAACTTCATCAAACATCAGGAATTCTCTATTAACTTTTTCAATTCTCCTTCTGAGAGCCATTTGTCGTTCGTATTGCTGGCATAGACAAAGCCTTCTTTAACAGGCTTTCCTCCGTTCGATAAGTGTGTCTTTGCAGTCCACCAGTGAAACTCCGGCTCAACGATAAAATAGTCGTCAAACTCAAGCGTATGACGGGCATCGTCCTCTGTCACCAGCACCTCATGAATCTTTTCACCGGGCCTGATCCCGATGACCTCCTGTCTGCAATCAGGGGCAACGGCTTTTGCAAGATCTGTGATATTCATGCTTGGAATCTTCGGTACGAATAGTTCCCCTCCTTCTGTGATCTCGAGGCATTTGATCACGAATCTTACGCCCTTCTCAAGGCTGATCCAGAAACGGGTCATCCTTGTATCGGTTATTGGTATCGTTCCTGTTTCACTCATCTTCTTGAAGAATGGAATCACACTCCCCCTGCTGCCTATAACATTCCCGTATCTTACGACAGAAAAGCGCGTCTTCCTCCATCCTGAATATGAGTTGCCTGCAATAAAAAGCTTATCGGAGCAAAGCTTTGTCGCGCCGTAAAGGTTGACGGGATTAGATGCTTTGTCGGTGCTAAGTGCGATCACCTTCTCTATGCCGCAATCTATTGCCGCGTTGATGATATTTTCTGCGCCGATAATATTCGTTTGGACCGCCTCAAAGGGGTTTCTTTCAGCAGTGGGAACCTGCTTCAGGGCAGCTGCATGAATAACATAATTCACTCCGTAAAATGCGCGATACAGCCTGCCCTTGTCCCTCACATCGCCGATAAAATACCTGAGGCAGCGGTAGTCCTTTTCGGAAAATATTTGCGCCATTTCAAATTGCTTCAACTCATCACGGCTGAAGACTATCACCTTCTCGGGCTTGTGTTCCTTGAGAATAATCTCAACGAACTTCTTTCCGAAAGAACCTGTCCCTCCGGTTACCAGAATTGTTTTTCCATCAAAGATTGACATATGCTCCTCTCTTAAAATCCTTTTTTAAGTCTGTTCGCTACGATCTGCCAGTACGGCAGATCTTCTGTGCTGTCCTTTTTTATGTAGTAGTTCTTGTACCTTCTGTATGTATCCTCATCGACCTTCATTTCCTCGTCGAGATCCACAGAGACCTCCCGGTCCAGGTTGTGGGCCTTCTTACCGAAGAATGATGCCAGCCATTCGATCGTGGGGTCTTCCACGACGCTTGCGTTCACATTGTCGGTCGTAAAAAAGATCAGCGGCTTTTTGAACAATACGGCGTAGTTGATTGCCGTGCTGTTGTGGAGGAGGACGAACCCGGCATTCTTCACCATCTCGGCAGTCTTGCCCCTTACCACCTCCCTGCCCCCGTAATAATCTGTGTGTTCATTGTAATGTGAACGGGGGTGTGCTGCCACGACAATTCGTACTCCGTAGCTCTTCTCAAGGTATTCAAAAAATCTTCGTACAGCAGGATAATATTCGTCAGCAGATATCTTCACCGGAAGGTCGAGATAGAGGTAGTCCGTATGGAACGGAAGATACTCGTCAAGAAATATTCCCGTTCCCGGATCTTCCGCTGCCGGAAGGTCCTTTACTGAAAGATAGGTGTCGTAATCATAGCTGTGGACCCAGAGGAACTCGCTTTCGCTATTCATCGCGTAATAATTAGCAAGCAAATACTTTTCTGCGGGCGCAAATACGATCCTTGCCGGACTAACCCCGAAATACCTGAACGGTACCATTCTGAAGGACTTATCAAAAACCCTTTTCGGTGTAAGCTTTTTCAGCCTCCGCAACCATAATTCCCTGGCGCCGGAGCTCACCGGCAGGGCAAAGAGCGATACAGAGAAGGGTATGCGGCGCTTTGACAGCGTTCTGAATATGGGCAGCGAAGGATAGGTATAATGCACCATGGAGACAACAAAGGTTGAGCTGTCAATGCCTTCAATCGCCTCTATTGCCCCTTTCATATCTGCAAAAGACCGGTGCCCCTCCCATTGGACAGGGTCAGGGGGGGTGCTCGATACGTACGCTTCAGGAGCAATGAGCTTTGTAAACTCCCACACTTCTGTATCAAAACCGTTTTGCATCATTGTATCAATGCCGAAGCGTTGCAGATCCCTCTCATTGAAGTATTCTTCGAGGAAATAGATGACTTTTGTGACCTGCATGAGATGATCGTACAGAAACTACTGGCGAATCGGCTGTATCTTCAAAAA
This sequence comes from Deltaproteobacteria bacterium UBA5758, assembly GCA_002418945.1. Lineage (GTDB taxonomy): Bacteria > Desulfobacterota > Syntrophorhabdia > Syntrophorhabdales > Syntrophorhabdaceae > UBA5609. The sequence continues at coordinate 44,287 of DIFC01000062.1, forward strand.
ATTATCTATGATCCGCAATCCCACTGAACTGCTTTTCTCAGGATGGAACTGGCATCCGTAGACGTTGCCCGACTGTAATACTGCGCAGAGCCGCAATCCGTTATAAAAACAACCGGCAAGGTCGTTATCCGGATGTGCGGGCACCGCAGAGAAGGAATGGACGAAGTAGGCAGATTCGCCCGGAGAGATGCCATGCAGGATGGTATTATCCCATCTCCCGTTATCGTGCGGAGGGAAAAGACCGTTCCACCCTATATGGGGTATCTTGTGGGAAGAACCGTCAGGGCCTTCTTTCGCTATCATTGACACTGTGCCGGGTATCAGCGCCAGGCCCTTATGGATGCCAAATTCCTCGCCTGCTTCCATCATCATCTGCATACCCAGGCAGATCCCCATGAAAGGCCTGCCTGTTTTAGCAAAACGCCTGACAGCTTTAACCAGGTCTCTGCTCTCCAGCTCACTCATCCCGTCGGCAAAAGCCCCTACCCCCGGCAGTACAAGATACTCTGCCCGCTCCACACGGCCGGGAACGCTTGTAATCTCCACATGGGCACCGCAGAACTCAAAAGCCCTCCTGACGCTCAGAAGATTTCCCATTCCATAATCAATAACGACAACGTTTTTCACCTTATCCGACCCTGACCCTGATGTTCCTTTGCAGACACTCCTCTTTTATTTCGTGAACCGAGCAGGAACCGTAATGGAGTACGTGGGCCATCGCAACGGCATCTGCGTGCCCTTCCCTGATGACGCTTTCCAGATCGTCAATGCTCCCCATCCCGCCGCTGGCAATGACCGGTATGGGGAGCATATCGGAGATCGTCCTCACAAGCTCTGTATCAAATCCCTTTGCACCGCCTTCCATGTCTATAGAGGTCAGGAGTATCTCGCCTGCACCGAGTTCATAGCCTTGCCGTGCCCACTGGACAACATCAATACCAGTCTTTTCCCGGCCGTAATCATAATAGGCTTCCCATTGTCCGTCGCCTATCCTCTTGGCCTCTATCGAAAGAACCATGCACTGAGAGCCAAACCGCAGAGAGACATCGCTGATAAGCTGCGGGTTCTTGATTGCGGCCGTATTTATCGCGACTTTATCTGCGCCTGCGCGGAGTATTTCCCTTGCGTCTTCAACCGAGCGTATCCCGCCTCCCACGGTGACAGGGATAAATATATCTTCTGAAGTACGGCGCACGATCTCTTTTATGTTGTCGCGTTCGTAGAGGCTCGCCACTATGTCCATATATATGATCTCATCAATGCCTTCATCGTAATATTTTTTTGCAAATTTGTTCGGATTGCCCATCTTTCTGAGCCCTTCAAGCTGTATCCCTTTCACAAGGTTCGGGCCCTTCACATCGAGCCGGGCTATCAGCCTGACGTTGTGCATGCTCTTTCCGTCTATTTCCCTTCCACCTCCCAGATGGGGTATCTCAGCTTCCACTGCCCGTTCTCTTTTTTCCAGAGATGGGGGGAGCGGAACCTGTCGCACATACTCATGAAATAATCCCTGTCCACTATAGGGTTCTTAAACATCTTTGATGCCACGGGAAACTCTTTTTCAGGAAGACTAAGATAGCGGAAAATTTCTTCCGCGAAACGCTCCGGGAACTCGCCGTCGAATTTCTTGACCAGGGCTATGCCCTCATCCCGCGTTATCTCTTCGTTCCGTATCTCCTGGGCGGCATCGAAAGTGGCCCTGCCTATTCCGAACTTTATGTAGTGCGATAAAAAGTGAAAATCATCTATTTTGTCATCAATGCTGTTATACTTGCTGTACGTGCCGGGGGTCCGTTCCGGCGCACAGCGGAACCCCCCGTGTTCAACGGCATAGTAGTAATTGCCCTGAGGATGCCATGGCAGATAATAGCCGAGAAACTGGAATTGAATCTTCTTTTTTGATATGTCCTCCAATCTCGAAGGCAAATAAGGCGTAAGCTCGTTTTGACTCAGTCCGTAATCTTGTTTTAGAGATTTTACTGCCACACCAGAAATATAGACGTTATCAGGATCATCGGCTGTGGCATAAGACCAATCCCTGTGCGGGTTAAAGTTGTCCTCAACGGGATTGCCGTACTCAGCTTCGTTTTCGCCAAAAAAGAGGAGAGAAATATCGTATTTTAATGCGAATTTCGGGGCAAAATTCTTTTGCCCGATCACAAAGGGCTGAAAGGGATAAAAAATATTCTCCGTGGCAAGCCTGGTCAACAATCTGTGCACCCTTCCGTTTGGCGTGAAAAGATAGTTATCAAAACCTGCATGTATCCACGCCTGAAAGTTCTTCCAGCCCCAATCCGTATAGATATGGGGGGCCCATGTAATAGTAAGGGGGTGCATACCATATTTATATTTAAGCACATGTGCGGCATAAAAACTGTCCTTCCCTCCCGAGCCAGGCACCAGACAATCATAGGAACCGTCATCCTTGCGATGTTTGTTGCATAAATCAATCAACTCCTGCTCCCTCTGCTTCCAGTCTACTGCGCCGCCCTTCTTCATTTCAGCCCAGCTACAGGCATCACAAATACCATCTTCATTAAAGTTAAGTGTCTTTTTCTTTCTTTTTATATTATGGGCAAATTCATTATCAGATATGGGATTTTGATTAGGATATACACATTTCTTGCAGTAAACTACTTCCCTCGGCAGCCCGTAGTATACTTCAAGCTCCTCTCCCTTACTGGGTTCTTTTGCCTGTTTTGGATCTTTATCGATACTCATACTTCCTCCTTGTGTGCTTACCTTTTAAAGTTAATTTCCTGATAAAATGGTAATATTTTTGCCTCTTGTTCTATTCTACATCATCTTTTCTGTAGCTCAGGATGGTTTCGATGGCCATAAGATCGTACATGTCGTCCACCTCATAGCACTGCCATCTTTCTACAAAATAGGGGATTGTTCTCGGCTGGTAAAAACCTTGGTATCTATAGAAGGAGCTTATCTTTGTAATATATATGACGCCATAAGGAAAATACGCGGGGCTGTATCCCTGCCTCCCCGTCGCCTTCTCAGGGTTCTTCACGTAGGAGACCATAAATCCCCCGCTGCTCAACTTCTTAATGACTGCAGGATGCTCCAATGTGACCTGTCCGAAGCTGACGAGGCTGTCCGCCCTCTTTTCGTCATCGACAAGCTTCATTATGGCGCGGTCGATGTCGCCCTTTTTCCTGAGCGGTGATGTCGGTTCAAGGAGGGCCACGTAGTCAAAGACATCTCCTTTCCGTGCGAGATATTCAATGGCGTGGGCAACCACATCGTAGGACCCTACTCTGTCGCCCGAAAGCCTTTTCGGCCTTTTGAAGGGCACCTCTGCGCTGTGCCTTTTTGCCACCGCTGCGATCTCGTCGCTGTCGGTTGATACGACCACCCTGTCGAGGCAGGCGCTCTCCAGCGCCTTTTCGATCGTCCATACTATAAGCGGCTTTCCAAGGAGCGGCTTTATGTTCTTGCCGGGGAGGCCTTTGCTCCCTCCCCGCGCCGTTATTACCGCCAGTATCCTCCTGCCTTTATACATGGATTGTCTTCCTTATATAGCTTATCGCGATTTGCTTAACCTTAGCCTGAACCTCATCCTGCCTTTTTGCTGACAGTCTATCAGTATATCGTCCATCCACCGTCCACAAGGAGGTTCTGGCCTGTGATGTATTTGGACCGATCGCTTATGAGAAATTTCACCGCCTCTGCGATATCGCTGGAATCGGCCATCTTCCCGAGCGGCGTCCTTGCCGCATAGGTCTTCGCGAACTCGCTTCCGCCCCTCTGGGAATCTCCTACACCGCCGGGAGATATGGCGTTGCACCGGATGCCCCATTTCCCGTATTTCGCTGCCACCCATTTGCAGAAATGGATCATCCCTGCCTTTGCAACGGCGTATACCAGCGGAGAGGTGATGTTCATGCCTTCGTATATCTGGAATGTGGGGGCTACAACGCCCTGTATCGATCCTATATTGATGATGCTGCCGAACCCTTGCTTCTTCATGAAGGGTATTACGGCCTTCACGAGCAAGAAGCTGCCCACCAGGTTTACATCGAGGACCTTGCGAAATGTTTCGGTCGGGTAATCGTCAAGCTCGTTGGTAAACCCCGGAGGCTGGCATGACGCGTTGTTGATGAGGCCGCAGATCTCGCAGTTCATCGATGTCAGATGGTCCTGCAACCGTTTAATATCCTTTTCATCAGAGATATCACATTGGAACGATTCGCCATAGATCTTCTTGTCCTTTGGAATATCTTTCGTATCGAGCAAAAGTATGTCGTAGCCTTCCTCTTCCAGCGCCTTCGCGTAACTCTGCCCCAGGACGCCAAGGCCACCTGAGATAATAACCAGCTTCTTCATATAACGATCTCCTCCATAGCGATCCACCTTTCTTCCCGGTCAGAGACCTCGATGGCCTTAATGACCTTCATCGTCTCAATGGCATCGGCGATGTCTACCGTGGTTTTCCTGCTGCCGTTCAATATCCCGATAAAATGCTCCAGTTCACCTGTATAGGTTGTATTGAAATCAAATCCCGGCCCTGTTGCAAAGATCTCCCTGGAGCCGGGGCTTCCCTTGTCACAATATGTTACGCTGCCTTCGGCCGGGCTCCATTGCCACTCAAGGGTCCCGTTCTCCGCGATGATCTGCCCGCCCCTCAGATATTTATGGGAAAGATAGTCCAGGTGCAGCTCGACCACAGAACCGTCTCTATATTTCATCATCGCGGAACAGATATCGTCCGTGGATATCTCGAGGTCGCTTACCCTGTTCACATATCCGACCACCTTCTCTGGCAGCCCTATCAGCCAGAGCGTATAGTCTATGTCATGGGCAAGCTCCACATGGACCCCGCCGCCAAGCTCCTTTTTGGCGCTCGTTGACTCGCGGTAATCGATCCCCTTCCTCCAGTACGGGAGATAATAGCCGACGTAGATCTTTGTCGCGTACACCTTCCCTGCGTTGGGCAGGAAATCTTTAATACACTTTATGATCGGATGATACCTCAGGTTAAACCCTATATCGTATAAGGTGAACTTTCTGGATTCTATTATCGCCCTCATCTCGACGGTTGATCTAAGCTCATCGGTTGTTGGCTTTTCGAGGAGAAAAGGTATATTGCTGTTGATCAGTCGCCTCACATCGTCGAGGTGCTTCGTTGTCGGAGAACAAACGATCGCTCCGTCAATACCCTTTTCATTTTCGAGCACATCGTCGAGGCTGTAATATTCCCTGAACCCCTCCCTGTTCGGATTGCTCATGGAATGCCTCAGAAGGACCGCCTGATGGCCCATTGACACTACATTTGCGGCGTGCCTCTTCCCTATCGAGCCGTATCCTATGACAAGGAACTTCATATGTCCTTAGCTGGACCTCACGCCGAAGGCGCTTATCGGCCGCCCCTCGATCTTCTCCTTCAGGCTTCCGTCGTCCAATGCCCGTTTCAGCATCGACATCACCTCATCATATACCTTCAAGGTTTTGTCTATATGCTTCTTCCTGTGCGCGAAGCATATATGGTGGTAGCCAACGAAAAGTATTCCCCGCTTTACGCACTCCTGCTGTATGAATGATTTTATTTCGTTGACGGTGAAGCCCTTGTAGTCTGCCATTACAAAGTGCGACATAGGGGCGAAGCCAACGATGTTCATAAATTCATGGAGGTTGTATTTATTGATGATCTTCCGTATGCCTCTCTTGAGGATATCGCCCATCTTCCAGTTCTGTTCTATGACCTTGTCCCTTTCAAGTATTTCAAGGGTCTTTAGCGCCGCGTTGAGGGACGCCTTTTCCGTGGCATAAGAACCTGAGAAGAAGCAGCTCTCGTCCTCGAACTGCTTCATGAGGTATCTCTTGCCTGCGAGCACGCTTAACGGAAAACCGTTTGAAAGCCCTTTCGCGTAGACTGCCAGATCGGGCACAACGTTAAGGTATTTTTGTGCTCCCCCTATATCGAGGCGGAAGCCGGTCTTCATCTCGTCGTAGATCAGCACAATATTATTCTTCTCGGTCAGCTCCCTTATCCTTTCGAGAAAACCGGGCTTCGGCTCGTAGTTGATCACCGGCTCTATGATCAGCGCGGCTATCTCGTTACTCTGGGCGCTGATCGTCTTTTCTATTGAATCTATATCATTATAGTTATGCGGCAGGATCCATTCCGCCATCACCTTGGGGACCCCCTTGTTCCGTGGCGTCGAAACGATGAACCAGTCATGGAAGCCGTGGTAGCCTCCGACGGTCACGATCTTAAGCTTCTGCGTGTAGTTCCTGGCAAGCCTCACAGCTCCTTCGCATACGTCCGAGCCGTTCTTACTGAAACGGACCATCTCGGCGCAGGGGATGATCCCGATAAGTCTTTCCGCCAGTGCTGATTCTTCAGGCGAAGAGATCGTGTATACAAGCCCCTCGTCTATGCCCTTTTTTGCTGCCTTGTTCACCTCCGCGTTCGCGTAGCCCAGTATGATCGGCCCCAGCGCCATCGAGTAGTCGATGAACTCGTTGCCGTCCACATCGTACAGCATACATCCTTTTGCCGACTGTATGTAGAGCGGCGAAGCCCCTATGACAAAGAGGTTCGGGTTCTTGCTGAAGGTCGAAGTACCCATCGGTATAACATCCAAAGCCTTCTTATAGATCTCCATTGAGCGGTCAAATTTCATAATATCTCCTCTTAACTGAATTTATTTGAGCGAATAGATCGTCTCCTCTATCTCTTTAATGCCGAAGGGTATCGGGTTCTGCTCAAAGGCTGCCTTCAGCTGCATCGAGTTGTCGATGATCTGCCTCAGGTCTGTCTCCGTCTTCACTCCGAAGCCTTTAAGGGAAGTGGGTATGTGCAGCTCCTCGCAGAGATTTACGATCTCTTCTGCAAAGCGGAGCGATTTCTCCTGTAGGGAAAGGACCTTTTCGTCAAAGACAAGGTCGAAAAGCTCCGCATACTCTTCGTAACCGGCCTTTACATTATGCTTTATCACCGAGGAAAGGAATACAGACCCTGCGAGCCCGTGGGGCACGTCGAAGTAAACGCCAAGCGGATAGCTCAGGGCGCCGGCAGGCCCGGCCCCTGCGTTCATCAGCGCTATACCTGCGCACCCGCTCCCGACGAGCAGGTTCAGCTTTGTCTCATTGGAGAAGTCTCCCTTCGCTATCTTCTTCAGCTTCTCGAACAACAATTTGAACGCTTGCCGTGAGAAGTTCCTCGACAGCGCGGTGGCGTTCTTTGCAACGAAGCTCTCAAGCGTGTGCGTCATGGCATCCATTCCCGACGAAGCGTATATGTTGAAGGGGCAGCTGTCGAGAAAATGTGGGTCGTAGAGCGCAAGCCGGGGATAGTTGTATTCCGTATTGATGCCGAATTTCCACTTCTCCTTCGTGTCGATGAAGACAGCGTAAGGGGTCACTTCGCTGCCTGTCCCGGCTGTTGACGGAAGCGCAATAACAGGCAGCGGCGCATTCTTTACCTTGCCGAATCCTCTATAATTGATCGCATCGCCTTTATTGGTCTTAAGCGTTGCGAGGCCCTTTGCCAGGTCGAGGGTGCTGCCCCCTCCGATGCCGACGAAGCAGTCCAGGTCATGGGGCTCGAACTGTATCTTCACCTTATCCAGATAATCATATGTGGGCTCAGGCATCTCGCTTACGAGAAGAATGACCTTTTCCAATCGCACCTTCAACAGCTCTATGATATCTCTCGCGTATGAATTGTTTTCATAGAGGCCGCTGTCAATTACCAGCCCGGCCCTGCCCATCTCGAGGTCCTTCAAACGGTTCGGCAGTTCCTTCGCGATCTCATTTCCGACAAGCATCTCCGTCCTCACGATGAAACGGATATTCTCACGCAAATAATCTTTCATCAAACCCCCTTCGAATATATTTTTCTATAACTCAAAAATCTATTGCTCATAGAGGAAGCGCGGTTGTATCATTCCCCCTCACCCTGACCCTCTCCCGCCAGGGGAGAGGGGACTGTGATATTACGACCCTTCTCCGCCAGGGGAGAGGGAACGGCTATTTGCGTCTTTACCTCTCCAGTTAGCGGAAAGGGAGCAGCTATTTGTGCACTGACCTTTTTCCGCCAGGGGAGAGGGAACGATGTTGCCATGACCCTCTTACGCCAGGGGAGAGGGGGTAGCTATCTGCATCATATTTCCTTTATATCATAGTAAAGATCGGTGATGCGCATATGCTCCGTCATCTTCCTCATCGTTACGTTCATATTCTGATGCCGGTATTGATCGAGAAGCACGTTCAGGGCCTTCTTTTTCTCTTCAGGGAAATAAAAGAGCTGTCTGTTTTTTTTTCTTTCAATGTCCCTTTCGTGCCTGTCCGCCCTCCATTTGGAAATGTCATATGCAAACTCTACCTCCCTTGCGGCGTCGAAATCTATTCCGCTGCTGAAATCGAGCAGCGCATGTGAAGAGAACCTCACTATATCGCTGATCTTATCTTTATCGGCGGGCAGTATCTCAGCGGCAATGGATCCTATATAGGCGTCAAAATCCCTTTTGCATTCAAGTATGACCCGCCATGTATATTTTCCATTCATCTTTCCCACACCGCCATCGCGGATAAATTGAAAGTTTTCGGGCTTGCTGTAATGGCTGCGAAGCTCCTCCGGTGTCTCGAACCACTCATTCTTTGCTTCGTCGCGGAAATCATTGAAAAGAGCGCTAACCGTCCTGGGCGCACGGTGTGAATTTTCGATCACCGCAACGATAAAATCAACGGGGTTGATCCCTTTCGAATAGACGAATTTCATCAGATCGAAGTAGCACCGATAGTTCCAGAAGAACTGGATGAGCCAGTGAACGGGGCGGAAAAAGAGTATCTCTTCCTCGGACATGGTCGAAGTAGATCGGATGCCTTCTTCGCTCTCAAAAGACAGGATGCCGTCATATTGCCCGAAGGCGCTGTCGATAAGCCGGAACTTCGTCTTGAGCTCAAACCTTTTCCGTTCTTCCGGAAGCGTAAGCTCGCTTCCATCAATAAGGAGGCAGTTATAGCAGATTATATAGCTGACATCCCAGCCGAAGAGGGTCCTGAGGCTTTGCAGGTGGCTCTCTTTTGTCTCTCCCGGGAGCGCCAGGATGATCTCCGTACCGGAAACCCCTCCCGCCCTGTTGACATGATCCACGATCTCCCGGAAATGTTTGCTGTCGACGTTGCTCCGCTTGACGTTCTTTAATGCGACCGGATCAAGCGACTGCAGGGATGACACGAGATATGTCGCCTCTCCCATAATCTCCGCTATCTCGATGCTCTTTCTCGTCTTTACCCAATTGATCGTGCACCGCCTCGGATAGCCTTTTGTCTGCTGGAGGTGCCTGATCCGCTCCGCGATCCTGATGTCCCTCTTCGCAATGCCGAAATTCGCGTCCGCGAAGCAGAGGAGATTGGTCTTTTTCACGTGGTCCGCTATATAATCCAACTCGTCAAGCACCCTGTCGATGTCGTACATCTTGACCTTGTGCTGTGAGACAAGCCCTTGGGCGCAAAAGGTGCATGTGAAGGGGCAGCCCCTGTTCGTCTCGATGATGGGGATCAGGTCGTAATTGAAAAACTTATCAAGCGTTCCGGTCAGATAAGGCGAAGGGATGATATCGACATCCTCCATCCTTTCGAGACGTTTCCCGTATACCGGCTCCCCGATTGAGAATACACAGCCGTCTATCGGATCCCGCTTGCAGCTTTTGATGTCCGTGCTGTTATCGATAAACCGCCTGAGCAGGCTCGCGAATCCCGGCTCTCCTTCATTAATAACGTAAAAGTCTACCATCGGATTCTTTCTGAAAAATTCGCCGTAGCCTTCCTTCGTCTGGTTGATATTGGGACCGCCCCATACCACAGCCATCCTTTTTTCAACGGATTTCGCGAACCTTGATACCTCATTATTTAGGTTGGCGCTCCAGGTATAATTGCTCAGGCCAAGTACATGCGGCGGATCGCTCTTTAACCGCTCTATGAGCTCTCCGGGGTATTTGAAAAGTTCGATATCGACCTCATCTCCAAAGGCCTTTTTCGCGTATGACGACAGGAAACCTATATTGAGAGGGAACATATAGGACCCGCCGCCAAGAAAGTTGTGGACGAGATCGCCCAGGTATATGCGAAGCTTCTTCTTGTCTTTCATGCAGTACCTTTCGAATTATTTTTCGGCATAGCCGAGGAGCTGAACCTCTTTTGAGAATCTGATCAGCTTTTTGAATTCCGTCAATTCCGTTGTCTGTGTATATTTTAACGGCATCAAGGCAAAAAACCTCGTGAGACTTTTATAGAACGGGCCCTTCCATGTGAAAGGAAGGTGATAGAAGTGTTCGACGAAGAAATTCCTGAAATCGAACATCTTGAACATGTCCTCCATGGATGCCTTGGTAAAAGGGGTCTTATGCGTGTAATCGTCGTAAAAGACCTTGTAATTCTTTTTCCAGTCGCATGTTGTAGCAAGGAATGACCCTCCGTGCTTCAGCACGCGGTAGACCTCGCTCATCACATGGTCGATATTTCGGATATGCTCAATAGCGGACTTCATCATGATCACATCAAAAAAGTTGTCCTCAAAGGGAAATGCCTCGTGCTCTATATCGGCAACCGCCACATTGAGCCCTTTGTCTCTTCCCACGGTATCCATGTCGATACCGTAGACATCAAAGCCTATCTTCTGAAAGAGCTCCATATGCTCTCCCCTGCCGCAGCAGAGATCCAGAAGCCTTCCTGATCTTCTTCTGAAATAGCGATCTGCCAGGTGGTTGCAGAGCTTCTCCGGATACTGCGTGTATGGTCGTAGATTTTCATTGTAATGGACCGTTGTGTAGCGGTTTTTCATGAGAGATTCAAACCTCCGAATTGTTCAACACTCTTCTTATACTCTTCCCACTGACCTATATCTATCCATCCGCCGTATATGGGATAGACGACAACCTTCTGCTCTTTTGAGACTTCCTCTATCAGCTCGTTCATATCCATATGCGTTCTTTTGCCAGGATGCCTCAGGACATCCGGCTCCATAACATAGACGCCAGTATTGATGATCGTATCGTGGACCGGCTTTTCGATGATCCCTTCAAGGACGCCGTTGCTCAGGTGAAGAACGCCGAAAGGGATCTTGATCTCGTTATGACAACCAACGATGGTGATGGATGCATTGTTGGACCTGTGCCACCTCAGGACGTCGCCGTAATCGATGCTCAGGAGCGAGTCGCAGTTCGTAACAAAAAATGTTTCTTTGACATTATCCCTAAGGAGAAACAGGCTGCCCGCTGTGCCGTAATAGTCATCTTCCTCGATCCAGTCGATCTTATAGGGAAGCTTTGCCTCCCTTAAGAAGAGCTTTATGTATTCCTTCTTATAATTAAGCGAATAGATAAAACGGTGAAAACCGTATTTATAGAAGCTCTCCATGATGAGCTCAATAACAGGTTTGTTGCCGATAGGGATCAACGGCTTCGGGAGTATCCGCGTGAATGGATCCATGCGCGTGCCTTTGCCTCCAGCCATGACAACAACCGGGTTTTCGAATACCTTTTTTGGCTTTGTCCCCTTTCCCTTTCCGAGTATGTCAGTCCAGAGAAAGACGTCGACGATGATATTTTTATTATCGATCACCGGTATCTGCTCGATCTTGTTCTCTACCATGAGCGCCTTTATATACTGCTTTAAATTCGGCGTACCTTCCTTCACGGCGGTGAACCTGCTGTTCATGACCAGTTCGATAGTATCTGAAAATTTCAATCCATTGATGAGCCCTGTCCTGATATCGCCGTCAGTGACCGTTCCAAGGAGCGCCTCTTTTTCGCCGACAACAAAAAGTATTCTCTCCGATGTCTCGCTTAACCGCTGCATAGCCTTTTTAATGGTCGTATCCGGCGGGACAAGGAGCGATTTCAGCTTAATTTTATCCATATCACACCTTTATCACCTTTGTTCAGGCACTTCATAGAATTGTTTCTTCACTATGCCGCGCAGATTTATCTTCTTCAGCACGCTTACGATCTTCTCGCTGGCATTGCCTCTCCCGTAGGGATTCTTGAGCCCCCTCAACGATCCTTTGAAATCATCGCTCATTGCTTTTTCGATGGCCTCAACGATGCCCCTCTTTCTGCATACAGGTACGTCGATTATATTTACCGAACGGACCCTGCCGCCCTGCCTGTCACCGATATTCACAACGGGAAGTCTGAATGACGGCGCCTCGACTATGCCCGATGATGAGTTCCCCACCATGAGGTCGGCATGCTTCAGCAAAGAAAGGTACCTTAACTGGCCGAGAGACGGGAACGTCTTTGCCCTGGCGTTGTTCTTCAGGGCGAACCTGTCCAGCAATGCCTGTATGGATCTTCCGCCCGGGTCGGCATTCGGCATAGTTATGACCCAGAAGATCCCCCGTGTCTCTGAGAGCGCCCTTAAAAGTTCCTTCACCTGGGATTCGACAGGGAAATTATCGATGATCTCTGGGTGGAACGTGACAACGCCTGTCTTGTCTTTCATGGGCAGGCCGAGCTCACGGATGATCTCTTTCCTGTTCAGCAGTTTCAGCTTATAAATATTGTCCAGCCCCGGGGCGCCGAAACAGTAGACCCTTTCAGGCCGCTCCCCCATCTGTATGATCCTGCCGGCGTACCTTTTGGTTGCGGGAAAATGGATTGAGCTCATCTTGGTGACGGCATGGCGGAACTGCTCGTCCATGACGCCTTCCGTGGCCTCGCCTCCGTGTATATGGGCAACGGGTATCCTCAGCGGCACTGCTGCTGCAACGGCGGAGAATATCTCAAAGCGGTCGCCTAAGACAAGGATGATATCCGGCCCCAGCCTCTCGTAGGTTCTCGCAAATCCGGTAATGCCCACGCCCATTGAGATGGCGGTCGATACCCCCGAGTCCGAGGAAAGGAGCATTTCCACCCTGTCGGCGATCGGGAACCCGTCCTTCTCGATCTCTTTGACGGTGTTGCCGAACTCGGCGGACAAATGCATCCCCGTGGCGATGAGCTGCAGCTCAAGCCCGGGGTCTTCGTGGATGCCCTTGATGATCCAGTACAAAAGGCCGTACTCCGCCCGAGTACCCGTTACCACTGCGATCTTACGCTTCGATTTGGTCATAACTTCAATTCATACGTCTGAGGATTTAAAATAATTTTAATTCGGAACTAACTTCGCAAATAAACCGTCCCAGCAAACCATCCCCCTCACCCTGACCCTCTCCNNCGCAAGGGGAGAGGGAACGTTGTTGGTATGACCCTCTTACGCAAGGGGAGAGGGAATATTGTTACCCCGAAGCGCTGCTTCAGAAGATTTATTAATCGAGCGTGTTTGCGGGGAAAGCTCGACACCGATGCTCATCCTTCTTTCATACCTCTATCAGCTCGTCTGCCTTCAAATTCCGCTTTGCCTTTTTGCCGATCACCTTGTACCACATCATAGGGTCGAGGCCTGTGCCTGGCCGTTTTGTTGTAATGTTCTCTTCCGAAAATACTTCGCCTTTCCTGATGTCCCTGGAGGCCACGATGCTCTTTCTCGCGACCGCTCGGTTCCTGGTCTCGGAGGGCGAAGGCCTTTTGATCCTGTCCCCGAGGGCCTTCTCGATATTCCTTATGGCGGCGACCATGGCTGCAAGTTCCTTCGGCTCAAGGGATGCCCTGTGGTCAGGCCCCTTCATTCCCCTGTCGAGGGTAAAGTGCTTCTCTATAACCTCCGCTCCGAGTGCAACTGCCGCTATGGCTGTCTCTAATCCCGGCGTATGGTCTGAATAGCCTACCTGTACGCCGAACCGCTTTTTCATTGCCGTCATTGCAAGGAGGTTCACGTCCTCAAAAGGCGTCGGGTACTCCGTATTGCAGTGAAGCAGCGTGATGTTCTTTTTTGCGGTACCCGCCTTAATAAGGGCCTTCAATGCCCTGTCGATCTCTCTTGTGTACGCCATTCCCGTGGACATGATGATCTTCTTTTTCAGGCTTCCGATCTTTTGGAGGTAAGGAAGGTTCGTTATCTCTCCCGAAGGTATCTTGAATACCTTAAGGCCGAGGCCATTGAGAAGGCCTATGCTCTGTATGTCGAAAGGGCTGGACAAAAAGGCTATCCCTTTCCTGCTGCAGTATCCAATGAGCTTTCGATGCGCGTCGTCGTCGAGCGCAAGCCTCTTCAACATATCGAACTGCGACTCCTTGCTTCCTGTCGTCCTCTCCTGGTATTTTGCCTTTGGTGCGTCTTTACAGGCGATCTCTTCCGGCATAAAGGTCTGAAATTTGACGGCATCGGCGCCTGACCGGACAGCCACGTCGATCATCCTCTTCGCGATGTCGACGCTCCCGTTGTGGTTCACGCCCGCTTCAGCGATAATGTATGTCCGTTTCTTTTTCGTCAATGCCTTGATTTTTCCAAAAGGATCTTTTTGCCCGGCGGGACGCTCTTTCTCACGCTTATCCCGCTGTTGACCAGGGAACCTTCACCGATCTCGATATACTGCTTCGTCTCGCTGTTGCTTCCAAGGAAAGTCTTTGCTCCTACCACCGTGCCGCCGTTCACCACCGCCGCCGTGGAGATGTGGCAGTGATCGCCTATCACCGCGTCGTGCTCGATGATCGCGCCTGTGTTGATTATGCAGTTCCTTCCTATCCTTGCGCCGGCGTTCACCACAACATTGTGCATAATGACCGTCCCTTCACCGACAATGCTGCGTCGGGAGACATGGGCGCGCGGCGAGATGATCACCGGAAGCACTGCTCCCAGCCTCTTTAAAAGATCAAATTTCTCTACCCTCACCTCAGCGCTTCCGATCTGTCCGATGGTCACGAGGAAATTACGGCACTTCTTCACCAGCCGGTTCAGGTCGTCATCGGCGCCGATGATCCCGTACCCGAGCACGGACTGATTGACCTTTTCGGCCACATCGATGATCCCGGCAATATGATATTCCTTTCCCTCTTCGATGACATCGATGCAGGATCTGCAGTGGCCGCCGCCTCCAAAAAGTATCAGATCTTCCATCATTATGATACAAGCTCCTTTATCGTTTTACAGACATAGAATATGTCCTCTTCCGTGTTGAGCGTTGAGCTGGGAAGACAGAGCCCCCTCTCGTAGATCTCGCGGGAGTTCCTGAACGCAGAGCTGTGGGCCGCAAAGGGCGGGAATTCAACAACAGGCATAAAGATCCTCCTCGTCGGCACGCCTCTCTCTCTCAATGCCTTCTGGAGCGAGGGCACGTCTGTCCTTTCTCCGAAGGTCACGCAGGTCAGCCACCACGAGCTTGCAGCGCCCTCGTATTGTCCCTGGAAGGAAAGATCCGGAATGCCGCCGAGCTCTTCGCGGTAGATCTCGCTGAAGCGCATCTTTTGCCCGGAGAATACGTCCAGCCTTTCCATTTGTGCCATCCCAAGCGCCGCCTCGAGGTTCGTCATCCTGTAATTGAACCCTATCTCAGGATGGTAGTACCCTTTCGATTCATCCCGCGCCTGGTTGACGAGGAACTTTATGTGTTCCAGGCTCTCCTCCCTGCTGCCGACGATCATCCCCCCTCCGCCGGTGGTTATCGTCTTGTTCCCGTTAAAGCTGAAGCAACCCATTTCGCCTATTGTTCCGGTATATCGTCCTTTGTATATTGCCCCCAGGCTCTCAGTGGCATCCTCGATGACCGCAAGCCTATGCTTCCCGGCTATCTTCATAATTGCGTCCATGTTGCAGGGGTTCCCGTAAAGATGTACAGGGATGATCGCCCTGGTCCGCGGCGATATACATTGTTCTATCTCCTTTGGGTCTATGTTCCATGTGTCCCTCTCGACATCTGCGAAGACAGGTCCGGCGCCCACATACATCACGGGGGCGGCCGTCGCCACAAAGGTGAGCGCGGGCACGATGACCTCGTCACCCCTCCCGATCCCCATCTCGTAGAGCGCCATATGGAGCGCCGCAGTTCCGCTTTGGGTGGAGACCGCCCTTTGTACGTTCAGGTACCGGGCAAATCTTTCCTCGAACTCCGAAACAAAAGGCCCGAAGGTAGAGACAAATCCTGAGTCGATGACCTTTGCAAGATATTCTTTTTCCAGATCGCCCAGGTTGGGCGCATCAAGCTCAATGCTCAACAGGGTTCTCCAGTCTCGGCTTCGTGTTGTAATATATATCGGCGTCAGGATCTTCTATAATCCCCTGCGACAGCATGTCTACGACCTCCTTTACACCATCCTCTACGGTAAAGAGGTTCTTCAGGCCGAGATATTGTTCAAGCTTTCTAAAATCGACCTGATAATCCCTCAGGTCCGTGCCCTTATCAACGACATCGATTTTCAGATCTGGAATGAACTGCCTCACAATATCGGCGATCTTTATCTTCTGATAGTTTTCGCCGTTGAAGCCTACGTTGAAGACGTTGTTTCGCGCCTCGCCGAAATGTTCGATCATGGACATGATCACTCTCGCCGCGTCATAGACGTGGATATAGGGCCTGTATGTATAGGGCAAAAAGACATCGAGGTACCTTTTTCTGTATGCATTCATGGCAAAATCATTCACCGTAAGATCGAAGCGCATCCTCGGCGATGCGCCGTACACGGTAGACATCCTGCAGACCACCCAGTCAATACCGGGCGTTCCATCCATGAGGAGCCTTTCCACCCTTACCTTCGTGTCGGCATAGAGCGAAAGCGGCTTCAAAACGCCGTCCTCTCTCGCAAGCCCCTCGGTTATCCCGTAGTTGGAGCAGGTGGAAAGGAAGATAAAGCCCTTCACGCCCTTTTCCGCGCAGAGCCTGATGATCTCCTTTGCCGCAGCGTAGTTTGTCTTTTCCGTCAATTCGGGGAATCTGTTGCTTGCAGGCTCTCCCACTATGGCCGCCGTATGGACGACGTAATCCACACCTTCAAGGAGGGGTGCAATATTTTGCCGCTCACATATGTCGATCCGGAAGAACTCGTAATTGGGGTTGCTTAAATGTATAATAGGGACCTTCCTGTCGAAATGCAGGGCATCTATCACCCTGACGCTGCAGCCGCTTTCGAGCGCAGCATTGGCAAGGACAGAGCCGACATATCCTGCGCCCCCTGTGATCAGTATCTTCATTGGTCTATATCCCCTTTCATTGTATCTTCAGGCACGTTCTCTTCCAGACTGGAGACGTCCTTTTTCAATTCGTCGATCTCCATTTTTAGTCTTTCATATTCCTCCATCTTCACCTGCAGAAAGTACTGGGTCTGCTTGACGCGGGCATTTATGCCTTTCGGCGTCAGGACATAGATGTACGCTGCCTTATTCTGGGAGTTCTTGAACTTTTGCGCCTTTACATAGCCCTTCTTGATGAATTCTTTTACAATATAATTCACGCTGCCCAGGCTTAAGCCTATCCTTTTCGAAAGGTCGCGCTGAGAGACGGTACCCTCCACAGACAGCTCTTTCAGTGTTCTAAATTGGGCCTCATTCATTGTGAAATTTTGGACAGGCTACCGCCATTGCGTGGTGGTAAAGACGAAGGATAATAATGATTTTCGATATGTTCAACCACTGAACATATTCATAATGACAGCAAAATAAAGACAAGTCAAGATATATTTTTTGTATAAATTGTACGGACGGGGATGGTATGGGATATTCCGTTGATTTAATTATTTTTTAATCGCATGTACGATCAGGATCTCCCCTTCAAGAAGTTCATTTGAGACCATGTATGGGTCACCGGGATATTTCTTTTTCGTTAACGATATGATCATCTTTTTTATGGCGGGATAGAAAATTCCCCATCTTTTTGCCTTTACGTACCTGTTCGTGGATATCCCGGCTATCTCGAGGCCCGCCTTTTTCATTGCGTATCTGACCTCCATCAGTGTCATTGGGTTGATATGTTCATGGTCGTATTCCGGCAGCGCGTGGCGGAAATCCTCTGCCGGCTTTATAAAACGAAAAAAATCATGGTAGCTGTAGAATAAAAACCTGGTGCGGCTCTTTGCAGACATTATGTTCGGTGTTGTAAGGATAAGGCTGCCGCCTTCCCTTAGCACACGGGAGAACTCCCGTATGCAGAGAAAAGGATTCTCGAGATGCTCGATCCCCTCTATCGAAACAACATAGTCATATGAACTGTCATCAAAAGGAAGGGGTTTGTTGAGGTCCGCCTTTCTGAAGGGAAGGCCTGTTAGTTTGAAAAAATTTTCATCAATATCTATTGGCACAACATCATATGATTCCCTGAGCTGCGCCGAAAGGGCGCCCTCCCCGGCAGGCGCGTCAAGAAGCCTGCCCGGCGGCATCGTTTTCAATATCGAGAGCACCTTTTCCTGTGTGCCCGGTGCATTCTTATCGACAAGGGTTGGGGGTTGACTTGCCTTTTCTCTCTTATGTTCACTCACTTCTATTCCTTTCGATATGTTTCTTTAAAATATCTTCAAGCCTTTTCCCGATAGCCTCTATGGAATATTTATCGGATACCTGAAAGCCCCGTCTGACGAGGGAGTTCCGCAGCCTTTTGTTCCCAGCGATCTCTAAAATTCCCTCTGCGATCTTGTCCGGCCTGTGGACATTCACGAAGTGGGCGTAATCGTGGACCTCGTCGAAGGCAAGAAACGGTGATATCCTTGTGAGGATCACCGGGGTTCCCGTGCTCATCGCTTCAACCGGGGGCAGGCCAAAGCCTTCTATCTCCGTTGAGGCAGCGATGAGGATATGGCTCTCACGGTAAAGGTCCGCCATTTCATTCTCGGATACCTTCACAAGAAATTTGTCCACCGCTACATTGCGCCGTTCAGCATCAGGAATGTCCGCCGGCGAGACCCTTGTCAAATATACGTCCTCTCCCTGGTCCTTCAATATCTTCACTGCATTGAGGATATCGGGTATCGCCTTATATTCCAGGGTAGAATTACCCACTGACAGCAGCTTCAATGCGCCAGAATAATCAAGCTCGCCTGGCTTCGGGAAGAAGACGCTCCGGTCTATCCCGTTCGGCAAAAGGCTGCACTGCATTCCGTATCTCTTTTCCACGCCCTCAACGAGATGGGGGGAGATGGCAATCTTTATCGTAGGGAGCCTGTAAAGCCTGTCGAACCTCCTCAGCTTCCGCTTCCATCCAAAAATCTTTTTTGCGTATTTCACCCTCGTCAGGACATCTTTGGAACGAAAAAATTCCGGTACCACTTCCCCTCTGATCCTTTCAAGCACATAGTCCGGCTCAAAACCCTGCATGAAATGGAAGAGCGGTATCTTTCTCTTCCGTGCGACCTGCCAGAGGTCTCTCACATCTTTGGGCGTCGTCACTACTATGCCGTCCGCCTCGGGCACGCTCTCATCGCTGAAGGACGGGACGACCTCCGGCGCCACCCGGAACCCCCACTCTTCATCGATAAATCTTGTAATGAGGTGTACCCTGTGGCCCATCTTCCTGAGGAGCTCTACATGCTGAAAAAAGACCTTCACCCCTCCGGTCATTCCGACATGTCTTATCGCATATACCAGCTTCACCTTAACATTCCTCTCCCTTTTTATCCCCTCGCACCTTTCGCCTTATACTACTGTATATCCGATAAATTGGTTATTGTAAAACAGAAAACAAAATATCTGTTATTTTTTCCGATGCCCTGCCGTCTCCGTAAGGGTTCGCCGGCCTCGACATCCTTTTGTATGCGTCCCGATCCTCCAGCAGCTCCAGTGCGCCATCGATAATATCACTCTCTCCTGTCCCGACAAGCTTTACGACGCCTGCTTCGATCCCTTCGGGTCTTTCAGTCGTATTTCTCATCACAAGGACCGGCTTTCCCAGGGATGGCGCCTCCTCCTGTATCCCCCCGGAATCGGTCAGGATGATGAAGGATCTGTTCATCAAAAAGACAAACTCCTCGTACCCGAGGGGCTCGATCAGGCGGACATTCTTCACCGGGCCGAGTATTCTTTTAACAGGCCTTTGAACATTCGGGTTCAGGTGAACGGGGTACACGATCGCCACGTCCTTTCTTTGTTCGGCGATCTTCCGCAGCGCGTTGCATATGTTCTCAAAGCCTTGCCCGAAGTTCTCCCTCCTGTGGCCGGTAACCAGAAGCAGTTTCAAGCTTTTCGTTGAAAGTTCCAGGTTATACTTCTTCCTGAAGGACTCCTCGAAGAACTTTCTCCTGACCCCTGACCCCTGACCCCTGACC
>DIFC01000015.1:0-10755 GCA_002418945.1 Deltaproteobacteria bacterium UBA5758
ACAATAAAATGTACTTTTCTTTTGCAATATTATTCACTCTTTTGATAATATAGAAAAAGGAGCTTTATGAAAAAGGTACTCGTTCCGACGCTTATCGGGATTGGATTGACGCTTCTTTTTTCTCTGCTTGCGATCATACGGTTCGTTCCTTTCGAGCGCCTCGAACTCCTCCTCTATGACATCCGCTACAACCTCCACGGCAAGACCGTGCCGCCGAAAGAGGTTGTAATATTGGGCATTGATGACAAAAGCCTGGAAAAGTATGGGAGGTGGCCCTGGGAAAGGAGGAAGGTCGCAGCCATCATTGACAAGCTAAGCGGGATGGGTGCAAGGGTGGTCCTCGTAGATATCATCTTTAGCGAGCCGTCAAAGGACGACGATATCCTTGCCAAGTCGATCAGGAAGGCCGGGAACATTATCCTCCCCATTGTGTTCGACTTTAAAGGCGAACCGAGAATGGTCGAGGATGATACCCTTTTCGATAATGCAATACCGATGATCCGGAAGGCGGATAATTTCAAGATATTTCCGCCTCTGAGCGCGAGCAACATCCTCCTCCCTGTCAAAAAGCTTTCGCAAAGCGCTAAGGCCCTTGCCTATATCAACATGTTCCCCGATAAGGACGGCGTGCTGAGGTGGGAGGCCCTCGCCATCGAATATAACGGCGAGATGTACCCTTCCATTGACCTCCAGGCTGCGAGGATCTATCGAGACCTTCCCAACGAGGCGTTGACCCTCCAGGCCGCGGAAGGGGTACAGCTCGGCGACAACTTCATACCGACCGATTTCTGGGGAAGGATACTGATCCACTACTACGGCCCTGAAAGGACCATCCCGTCAATCTCCGTGACAGATCTCCTTGAGAACAAGGTTGAACCATCTATGATCAAAGACAGGGTTGTCCTTCTGGGTGCAACGGCCGTCGGCATATACGATCTCAGGGTTACCCCCACGTCGCCTGCTATGCCGGGGATCGAAAAACACGCAAGCGTTGTGGCGTCCATACTGAATAATCATTTCATCTCCAAACTCAAAAATATCTGGAACGTCTTCATCGTCCTCATATCGGGAATTCTTTTTTCCCTTATCATCGTGAGGATCAAGGCCATCGTGGGCGCAATCTTCGCGTTCGGCTTCATTGTTATCCTCTACGGGATCGGTTATTACCTCTTTTTCTCGAAAGGGTTATGGATGGATCTGAGCTATTCGGGCAACAATATCCTCATCACCTATTTCGTTATCACCGCCTACCGGTACGCCACCGAAGAGAGGTACGCACGGCAGATCCGGGGCATGTTCTCAAGCTACGTAACAGAAAAGGTCGTCAATGAGCTCATTAAGAACCCTGAACTCGCAAAGCTCGGTGGCGAAAGGAGAGAGGTGACGGTCCTCTTCTCCGACGTCCGCGGTTTTACGACATTCTCCGAAAAACATTCCCCGGAACAGGTCGTTGCCATCCTCAATGAGTACCTTGGCGAGATGACGCACATCATCTTCCAATGGGACGGGACCCTCGATAAATTTGTCGGCGACGAGATCGTCGCCTTCTGGGGGGCACCGCTACCGCAGGAAAAACATGCAGAACTTGCCATCAAGTGCGCCCTCCATATGACACAAAGGCTCACCGAGCTCCAGGAAAAGTGGGTAAAAGAAGGAAGGGTGCCCCTTGCGGCGGGCTTCGGCCTCAATACCGGAGAGGTGATTGTCGGGAACATCGGCGCTGAAGGGAAAAAGATGGACTATACGGTCATCGGCGACAACGTGAACCTCGGCGCCCGCGTTGAGGGGCTCACGAGGAAATACGATGCCGATATCATCATCACTCAATCAACATTGGAGAAGATACGCGTCCTTCTCAACGGAGGCGATCTCGGTCATCTGAAGGTAACAGGGCTCGACATGGTAGCGGTAAAAGGAAAGGCTGAGCCAGTATGCATCTACGGTATATCGTCGATGCCTGCGGGCGAGGAATCTATCATCATCGAGTGTGAAGCCAAAGAAGTGGTGCAGATGACGGAAAAATAAGAACGTTATTTTATCTGTTGTATTATCTTCCCCGTTATATCTATCGTATCTTTGAAATAGGCGATGCCCGCTGCGCTCCTCTCGAAGATCAACGTGTACCCCTCTTTTTCCCCTATGTTTTTGATCACCCCGCTTATCACGCCGAGGGCCTTCTGCGCGAGCTGCGTGTCCAGCTTCCGCACCTCGACCTCAAAATCCTCTCTGAGCCTCCTTATGTCCCTCGCATCGTTTGCAAGCCTCTCTTCAAGCGCCCTGCGCTCGTTAACGGGAAGCTTATCGCCTTCTTGCCTCAATTTCTGTTCGGTAGCTCTCGCCGACTCCTCTCTGTCCCTGAGCGGTTTCCGTTTTGCCTCGATCTCCCTCATAAGGTCCTGGCGGTACCCTTCGAACGTCTTTGACTCTCTCATGACCTTCTGAACCTCGAAGACGCCGACCTTCACCGCCTGGGCTGAAACATCCTGGATGCCCAAAAAACATATAATAAAAAATACCGACACACCCAATACGAACAAACGTTTCATTCGATCCCTCCGTAAAATTTTATCGCGATCTTGATACTGCTTGTTTATCATATTTGTCTGAATAATTCACGTGCTTTTTACACCCGTATCAACCCTGAAGGCAATAAATTCCCCGCAGCAAGGTGCGGGGAATCAGGGAATAGAAACGACATGATCATGCCCCCTCACCCTGACCCTCTCCCGCAAGGGGAGAGGGAATACTATCACCCCGCAGCAAGGTGCGGGGAATCATCCGGATTGATGAAATATCCGGGATAAATGGCCACAAAAGAATCGGTTTGCAGATATTCACCTGCAAACCGATCCATGTCCTTGCCGAGCACTATCTCGCTTTGAACTGGTCTATTCCGTCTACCTGACCAGCAACCAGTATCCTGTATCGAGTATCCAGTGTTACTTCGCCACCCCTGCCGCAGTCCCTGAGATCGTGCCTGCTCCGGAGGTCGCGCCTGTGCCGGCGGCTGCGCCCTGGAAGCTTGTCGAGCCGTTAAAACCGCCAACACCGTTCGTAACCGCGCCGATCCATTTGCCGTTGCCTCCCGGGTTCCAGTTCTTGAAGGCAAAATCCGCAGTTATTCCCGCGCCGCTGCTCAACCCTATATTGGTATTCAGTGCCGGCGGCGCCGTATAGGTGCCGGCCACACTTCCTGTTGCCCAGACTGTGGCCTTCCCGCCTGCCGTCGGCGCAAAGAACTTTACGTTGTTCATCGAAAGGTTGGAGAAATTGTTCCCGCTGCCTATCAGCGTAACGTTGCCCACTTCTACGCAGGGAATATGCATCTGGGCAAGTTTGTTTCTCCCTGCCTCTGTTGCCGCCAGCTCGAGGAACTTCTTCGTCTCCACCCAGCTTCCGATGCCGACCGCCATATATGTGCTTGGATCAAAGGTGCCGAGCACCCTGCCGGAGAGTACGCCCGTACCGGTGATATCTTCGATGCTCGCCCAGTAGCCGACGGCATTGCCCTCGAACTTTTTGTCGGCCCACGGGTTGCCTGCAATAAGAACACCAAGATCTGTCGTTGCCGAGGTTGCACCTTGTATTTCATACTGCCAGCCTGCCGTACCGCCTGACGGGTCATACCAGGAACCAAAGAACCCCGTCGTCCAGAGGCCGGCGTACGGCGAATCGGATATCCATGAGCTCTCTGCCCACTGAGGCGGGCTCGGCGCCATGTAGATGTATCCCGAGCCGCCGAAGTTTCCCCCGCTCGTTCCGGTATTGTAATAGAAGGTATGGTTATATATATTGGAGGTGAGGTTCGCCGGCGCCACAGAAGATGTGCCGAGTTCCACCGCGTACCATTCGCCGCCTGCCTGCCACTGAGCGTTGATGGGGTCGAACCAGCCATTGTCATAGTCGTATGCCTCTCCAACCTCTCCAAAGCGCCCGAAGATCCCGTTGACCTTTCCTGTGGGACTGATAGCAAGCCCGCCCAGGTATCCTCCGATGCTCTTTCCGCCACCCCCATCACTAGGGAAATCCCGCTGGATGCCGACCCATTGTCCCCAATATGCCCCGCCGTCGAGGGTGGTGTTCGTGCTGTTCGTATAGTTCATCGAAAAGATCTCGCCGCTGAAGATGTGGCTTCCATGCGCGGGGCTTGTGCGCACATCTGCATTGTTCTTGTAGATACCGAGCGAGTGAAAATCGAGGGACTGGGCCTCGGACGTTGTCCAGAGAGAGAGTGGCCCGTTGCCGTCGAAGACGCCCTTGAAATATCCGTCCTCTGCAACGCTTTCTCCGTTATAGTAATACAGCGTTGTCTTGCTGGAAGGGTTCGGCGTGAACCACGACATATACCATACAGGGTCGAATTGGCCGGCAAACTGGCCCCAAAAGTTGCCTGACGTGGTGGCCAGGCCCGTGAACTGACCCGCTCCGAAGCCGTTGATGCCACCCTGGATATAGGAAGAGTCTACCTGTATCGCCCCCGAGCCCCAGAGCTCGCCGATCCAGTTGTCCGAGTTGCTGCTGTCGCTGTGGGCTGCCTGTGAGATCCACAAGGACGCGAAGAAGGTCTCACCCGGGTTCGTGACGATGATGTTCCCGATATAATCGATCTGCTGCCCGCTGTAGGCCCCCGAGATCGAGTTCGAGGCAGCGTTCTTATGGGCAAATGATGTGGGCGGGGTGGCATAGGAGTAGATGTTGATCGGCAGGTTCACGTTCGTGCCCGGAAGTGACGGCTGCGAGCCGGAAAGGGTTACCGTCGTCGTCAGCTCGCTGGGGAAGCCGAGGTCGGCGAGCGCCTGCCTGCCTTCCGGTGTGCCCGCAAGGCTCATATATATCGGGGTGCCGAACCAGGCGCCCACAGAGAAGGCGCTGAACGCCCCCTCGCTGTCGTTGTATGCCCCCGTTGTCCTCCCTGCCATAAGGGCGGTGCGCCCTGACCGCCAGTTTGCCCAATGTCCGTGAGTCTCTATGCTTGTAAACTTGCCGTCCGACCATGTCCCGTAGCCTCCCATATCCAGGTAGCGGGCCAAATAGAACGGCGATGCGTTGGTCCATATCTGGTCGCTATTCCAGTGGTAGCCGGTCGCCGCCTGAGTGATCGACGGATCGTACGCGCCGAGGGAATTCGTCTTCCATAGGCCGAAGCCGTATGTTGTGTTATAAGGCTCGGTGAAGGATAGGATCTCCGTCCTGTCCCACCTGTTGGTCATGTCTCCCATGTTCCTATAGTTCGCATCGAAGAAGCCGCCCTCGCTACCCGTGCTTCCGTAAGGAGGATAATTGCCCCAGTCCGTCGTCTTCGGCCCGGTAGATATCTGGGTGTTTGCAACAAGGTCCTTTGCCGCGAAATCCACGCCTGTTCCAAGCTGCGTCCTTTTGATCGTCCCGCTCCCCTCGAAGACCATGCTCTCCGGATATCCCGCTCCGGGGATGTTGGCGTAGAGGACACCCGTGTTGCTGCTCCCGTCAACGTACATCATGTATGAGAGGAAATCAATCGCGTCCGTTGTCGCGCCGGGGATGATCGTGGCGCCTGCGTATCCCGTGTATGCGCCGCCGTCGTATGTTGTATTCGTTCCGTCTATGCGGTTGTTCGAAGTAAACGTTCTCTGCATAGGCGTATACCATATATGATTCAGCAAAGGATCGCCGGTCACATACTCGCCCATCACGGTGGCGTTGACGGTCGTGCCCGCGCCGAACAAGGGATCCGTTCCTCCCATGGCGAACCACATGTGTCCGTCCTCCGTGTCGTACGTTCCGTCGGGGTTGCTCCCGTAATACACGTAGTTTACGAAGTTGTTCTGGAACTGCAGCGGGCTGCCGTTGAACCACGTACCGAATGAGATCGCCTGGTAGGTATCGCTGTCCACCGTTCCGAGGAGATCTCCGCTAAATGTCCCCATCGTGGTTGGGCCCATGTATGTCCCCGACTCGTTCCCGTTAAGCTGCACCCCATTAACAGTACCGGTGGTGTCTGCGATGTAGAAGGCCCCCTGCCCTTGGCCGGGACCGGTGCCCGTTGTGGTCCAGTCGCCGGGTACATCGGCGACGATCGCCGTGGCAAGATCGCCTGTCCATGGGCTGGACATGCCGCCGGCGTAATACCAGTAGCTTCTCCCGCGCCCGTAGGGATCGCCGTATGCGAAGTTCTGCTGCCCTATATATCCATTTGCATTGTAGGTCCTCTCAAACCCTACCCCTGTATCCGGGTTGCGGTATGAAACATATCCGACCATATTTCGCCCTGCCTGGCTGTTAAAATACGAATATCCGTAATACCCGCTGCCGGTGCCGCCAAGGTAACGGGCGCCGGTCATGGTGTCCAGGTTGTAAGAGCCGAACTGCGCCCTTCCGCCGGTCACCGTGTTCCAGGTCGTCCTGCTGTTGGGATTGCTGTACCAGCCGCCTGATTTTGCCATGTAGACGCCCCAGCCCTGACCGGGTATGCTCATAGTATCAAGATCGGTCGTGCCGCTTATGTATCCCTCTCCCGAACCAAAAGACCCATAGACGAAGAGGTTCGTCGTATCAGGTGCAAAATATCTCTTGCGGACGATCTCGTAGAAGTTGTATGGAGTGATCGCGCCTGTTCCCGGGATGCTGCCCACGTCGGATGTCATCTGGGTGATCGCCACTGTCCCGTCGAGCTCGAAGGCGCCCACATACCAATAGGACGGCCCTGTCCAGTTGCCCGTAAAATATCCCGCCGCGTAGGGCGAAGAAGCGGATGGCGCGATATAGACGCCGTACCAGCTCCCCAGCATGGACCGGACGCCTGTGCCGCCGCATGGATAGAGGATGCCGCCCAGGTATGACCAGTATGCGCCGTTGTCGTAGGTCGTGTATTGGCCCGTTGCGGGGCTTGCGCTGTACATGCGCTGGCCCCAGATATGGCCGTAGGAGTTGGGCATGCCCTGGATCCCGATGGCGGTAAACGCCGGGGTCCCCCCCGCGAAGAGGGAGCCCGTGCTGCCGAACCTTGCATTCATAAAGACGTCGTTCGTCATTTTCTGCTCTGAGCCGTTGAAATACTCGAAGTAAGGGGCAAAGGAGCTCGCGAAATAAAGCTGTGAGCCTTCCCATACGCCGATGTTCGCCGCCTGCCATTTGTCTGCCTCTGCGCCGTAGGAGCCTATGAGGTTGCCGGTCATGGGACCCATCTTCGTCGAGGTGATGAACCTGCCCGACACGTCACCGGAGATCTCATTGCCGGTCCACGTGCCGTTGGAGATGCTCGTCAGGTAATACCCGTAATCGTCATAAAAAGCTGCCTGTGGGGTGCTGTAATAGGCGCCGAAGGTGCCGGAGCCGCCGACCGTGCCGGTCCATCCCGCGGGCGGCGTGCCTGAAACGGTGCCGCCGTGGCTCATCGTATAGATGCCCCAAGGCTCCGCGGTATGCGCGGTGGTGTTGTAAAGCGCCATGGTGTAGTTCCATGCGTTGCCTGAGCTCATGATCTCCCAACCCGTATCTTTACCCCACAGCAATTTCGGCTGGGTCACATTGTTCCCTACCCATAGGGGAGGTGATGCTGATGAGGATGCAGGCGGAAAGGACCAAGGAGAGTAGGTAAGGGATTCAGGCGCTATGCCGATATCGTCGTTCTTCGGTTTCGTAATGAGGAGTCCTATCATCTCCGCCATGTAGATATCCGGATAGGCGATACCGATGAAGTTCCCCCTCAGGAACCCTGCCGCGTATTTCCCGCCCGACTGGGGGCTGATGTAAATAGCGATTTGCCTTCCGTAGAGGTCATCGCCCACAACGCGGCCCGCGAAGAACCCGTTGTACGCCCCGCCGTCATAGGTCGTGTAGGTATTGTTCTTGTAATTGTAGCTGTAAATGTTCGCATTCCATATCTTCGGGAGCCCGTCCCCGGGGTTGTACTGGCTGATCATCCTGGCGGCAACGGGGCTTCCAGTCCAGAGCGTGCCTGTCCCGCCCATTAATCCGTAGAGCCAGCCGTCGGATGCGTCCCACGCGCTGGAGTAATGGAACAATCCCACATCGACGTCGCTGACAAAGGTAAGGTCCGTCCCCGTCCATGTGCCGAGTGCAGCCGCCTTCCAGAGGCCGGTATACTCATAGGTGCCGTAGACATCGCCGTCCATGGTGCCGAGCCTCGTATAGGTTATGTATTGGCCTTCAAGGGTGCCGTAGAGTATGCCCTCTGACGTCGTCGCGCCTGTGGGCACTGTCCCGGTGATGCTCGCAAGCCAGTATCCCCAATCTCCCCATACGGTTTCTGATGCGTCCTTGTATGCCCCGAAGGTGCCCGTTGAACCCACTGTGGCGCCCCACGAGGTGGGAACCGTCGCGAGGGTATCGAACTGGCCGAGCATGGGAAGCCCGTAGATGCCCCAGGGCTCGGTAGCGATCGCGTAGGTGGCCCCGAGATAGGAGTTGTTTTCGCCGCCGGTTATTGCCGCGCCGTTATTGAACGTCCCGGAGAGATATGCCCCGGGGGCCTCCAGGGATCCCGTGTTGATATTGTACGCGAGTCCCGAGGCGCTTAAGCCTATGTCTGTCGACTTTTCCGTCCTGTTCGCAAGCCCGTCCATCTCAAACATATTGATATCAGGGTAGATATCACCGCTTAAGTATGCCTGCAGGACGCCGGCCTTCGGCGTTGCCGAGTTGTCGATGTAGAGTGCGACGAACTTGCCTTCGAGGGTCTTCGTGCTCACTATATCCTTAAAGGCGTATTCGTTCCCGCCGGCAAGGCCGTAATAGGCCCCTCCGTCATAGGTCGTATACTGTTCGGTAAGGAGATTGTAGCTAACGATGGGGGTAGAGGTATACCAGAGACATTGCGCGCCCACCGAGCCCATTATTGTGATGGGGATGTCGCTTCCGCTCCAAAGGCTTGCTGTTCCTCCGAGATAGCCTTCCAAAGATGAGAGGTATTCAAAATATATGCCGTCATAGTTCACCGCGTCGAGCATCGCTGCATCAAAGAAGCTAAAAAAGGCAAGGCTCGTGCCGTTGTAATAGCTGCCGATCACCTGGCCGATCCATTCACCATAGTCGCCCTCGCTCACGTTGATGCCGGAGAATCTACCCTCCGCGTCATAGAGGCGAAGCGGGGTCATAACCCTTCCTGTCGCGCTGCCCGTTATCTCTCCTATGTCGGTCCAGGCGCCGGTTGCCGTCAGGAGCCAATATCCTATCCACCCGCTGTCGTAGTCAAAAACACCAAAGCCTCCGAGCCTTGCTCTCCACGATGGATCTCCCGCCGGTTTGTAATCGTAGTAATTGTAAGCATCGCCATAGCCAAACTTTATATTGAAGATGCCGAAAGGCAGGGACTGCGAGGAGGTGTAGAGGAACGTGGTGTCGCCGCCTGCCTCTCCGTAGATATATCCTGTACCGTTGAAGTCGCCTGACAATGTACCGTGCACAAATCCGTATGTGTAATAAAGATCGCTGGGATTAAGGCCTGCTGCATAAGGCGTTGGGGTAAGCGTGCCGTCTATCCTCCACATCTTGGGACCGGTCGGGAAGGGATAGTAAAAACCGGAGACATCACTCTTCATAACGCCTGCGGTCACGTATCCGTCGCCGTCCTGCGTGCTTACGTATACCGCCCGGAGGGTCCCGTCAGATATGGTCCCTACGGTTGAGGCATCTCCGCCCTTCCATATCGCGCCGGCATATCCCTCCAACGACCCTATTATTTCCAGGGGGACGTCTTTCGGCGTATAACCTGTGATATGGGTATTCATCAGATAGTGGGGCTTATCGGCAGGATCTAAGCTATATGCACCCATGGCAATAAAGCTCGCTGGGTTTGTCCACGGCGGGGTAAGTCCCGCAAAATATCCATAGTCATCTCCTGCGAGCATCATCATGCCTTGGTAATTGTAGTAGAGTGAGTAGTTGTCACCTGCACCGCCCCAGTTTCCAAAGAAATTCGCGGGGGTCCCGACGAAAGTGCCTGCGCCGGCCATCCTGAAATCATTTACGTCCTGTAAAACGCCGAGATATCTCATTGAGTATGCGCCAATGTAGGGCCCTATCTCATAGTCTTCACCAATGGACTGGAGGGACGTATCTATCGTTCCAATGCCGTTTGACGAGTCCAGGGTGTAGGAAAGAGGGCCAAGGGCATATTCGCAACAGCCCGCATATCCCAGATAAGGCAGGGAGGTACCTTCCGTAGGAGAAAAGCTTCCCTGGTATATATTGCCGATGGCAGCATATTTTTTGCCTTCATTGGAAATAATATAAGGAGCCGTCCAGTTGAAGAAAACAGGGGTTATTTCAATGCCTGAATTACTTACAATGTATGGTCCATAGGGGAAAAATTGGGGTGTAGAGCCATAATCAATGTGTCTTTTCAGCGCATCAAGCAATGTCTCGCCTTCCAATGGGGTGAGCGCTATGGTGCCCCCTGTATTGCTCACGTTGAGCGGTCCGCTGATGGAAAATGTAGAGCCGTCGTATGTTCCCGGGGCATCTCCTGTGAGGAAATTTATGGTACTTCCCTCTACGTAAAGCAGCGAAAAAAGGTCCAGCCAAGAACCATGGACGCCTGCCAGAGGTCCTGTGAAGGCCCCGCTCTTGTCTGAAGTTCCGTCCAACCAACCTTCCAATATCGTTGGCGGCTCGCCTATGTAAGTACCGGATGCGTTCATGGTGCCGGCCCCTGTAATAGGGATATTCCCGGTGAAGGTGCCTTCGGGGCCAAAAAATGTCATTGTTCCCGTCAGTTTCGTTCCCGTCGTTACCGGTGGTGGTATTGGTGGCGGA
>DIFC01000015.1:10793-13035 GCA_002418945.1 Deltaproteobacteria bacterium UBA5758
GGCGGCGGAGGGTTAGGCAGACCTGCTACATCAACAGTGCCCGTTCCGGTGCCCGTGCCCGTTCCGGTGCCCGTGCCTGTTCCGGTGCCAGTGCCGATGCCTGCGCCGGTGCCTCCCGTTCCTGCATCTCCAGCGCCACCACCTGCGCCGGTATCACCGGTCCCGGTGGGCGTGACCTTCTGGAGGGCATTGTTGATCTGGTTTTCGCTTGCCTTCTTCGGCGCCGTCGGCGGGGCGTTCGCCGAGGGGACGGACGACAGGAATCCAGCGGTGATCGAGGCAACGATCGCCGGCAACTGCGGGTTGTAGAGGTAGCCCTGCCCTGTCACGAAGACGACCATCGTGGCGCCGTTGATGAGGGAGACGAGCATGTTGGTGCCCCTGATCCCGGCGACGGCGTTGGGGGTATGGACCTCGAATTTGTTCCCTTCTGCGAGGGCCGCTGCCCGCTTGATGAAGTCCTGACCGGCCAGCGCCTGGACCCTTCCCCGGTGGAGGCGGATAACGCCGGTGCTCTGTTCCCCTTTAACCATGTATTCCTTGATCTCCACGCGGGAGGCCTCGCCGATCCTCAGGATATTGTTATTCACGAAGGTGATCTCTGCCTTGCTTCTGCTCTTTGCCCGGTAGATATCACCGATNNTCTACGGGGGCGCCTGCCGAAACGGGTGTGGCGACGTTCTTCCCTGCCTTCAGGACGTCTACGCGTCCTTCGAGAGCGGTAATCTTGCCGACGGGGGCGGCGAGGGCGAGGCTGCCGGCAAGGAAAGTAATGACGAGAAACGACCAGAAGACCTTGTTCAAGGAGATGGGAGTCTTCATGAATGGTACCTCTCTTTATAAAATTTTAATCTTGTTTTCATCATGAACCTGCACAAAAACAGCATGAAAATAGGGGAATCCTTACCTGTTTGGANNTGATTTTCCAGTATAAGAGTCTGCAAGTGTCCCACCACTGTTGACTGTTTTGAATTTCTATAACAAATACAAGGTATTAAGTATTACAATATTATACCAGCCATTCTGTAAATGTCAAGGGGTAACAATTTNNAAAAGCGTGGCAGTCATAAATTATCAACTATCGCTGCCTCATTAATATCGGTACTCAAATCCCAACGAGAATATCTCACGCTTGTAGTCGTAGATCGAGATATTGCATTTGTCCCTTACATAGGTATACTGGCCAAGGATATCGGTATTCTTTGTCAGCTCATAGATCAAGCCGAATGCAGCATTATATGTATCGTCCCTCCGCTTAATATCAAATACCGCGTGATTGTATTTATATTGAGTGAACGCCGCCTCNNCCTGAAAACTGGAATTTAAGCGGTACGGAAAGGAGGTCTTTAAGGGGGTAAAGGAAGTTTGCGCTGAACTTGTGGTCTCTGTTGGTCCAGTTATGACCTTCGGCATCCTCTTCTGTATAAGTATATTTGAGGCCCACCAGCCCCTTGCCTTCTTTGAAAAAGTATGTCCATCCAAGGCCTCCGCTCATTAATTTCGCGTTTCTGTTTTCATCTGATGTAAGAGGCTCAGGGTGCAGGGGTGTTTCGAAATAGTATTTCTTTGAAAAGCCCAGAAATACCTCTCCTAAGTTGTTTGGGTTCATCATAAATCTGGCAGTAGGATTTATCCCGACCTGCTCCATGTAGCGTGTGGTATTCCACCAGGAAAGCTCNNCTTAAGAAATCATTCCCTTTGTTTCCCTGCAAACTGCTGTAAGAATAATATACGGGAAAGGAAAGAGACCATTCGCTGAAATTGTAA
The DNA here is from genome assembly GCA_002418945.1 of Deltaproteobacteria bacterium UBA5758. Taxonomy (GTDB): domain Bacteria; phylum Desulfobacterota; class Syntrophorhabdia; order Syntrophorhabdales; family Syntrophorhabdaceae; genus UBA5609. The sequence goes on from DIFC01000015.1 coordinate 12,561, forward strand.
CCGGGTATAGCGCTGATCGTCTGCGTCATGGTGTTGTATTCGCTTAAATTGCCAGTAGTACCGTCAGCCCTTGTGTATTGTTTCGGGAAATANNTAAAGAGAATATTGAAAAGAGAGGTTGTAAGGCTCTTTAAAAGAGAAGGGTGTGGTATAGCTAAGCCTTAAAGAGAGGTTCAGGGCGCTGTCATCGTGGCCGGAGATGGCATCCACGATCGGCCCGCTTCCTTTTGCTACTACGTTTGTATCATACTTNNCCTATGCTGAACCTCCAGGGCCGCTCCCGTTCAAATTTTTCCGCCAGCGCCTTGTCGTAATCCCTTGCCATCGTCGCCATATCGGTTGTGGGGTCGGCGTTGATCGCCGCCCTGAAGCGATTCTGGGCTTCTCTATATTGTCCTGCCTGCATGTTTGCGCTCGCTATCTGGAACTCGGCAAGCTGGGCTAGCGACGGGTCAAGCTCTTTCGCCTTCTCAAA
>DIFC01000015.1:13077-14320 GCA_002418945.1 Deltaproteobacteria bacterium UBA5758
GCCGGCTGGATCCCTTCCTTTTCCCCCACGTCTATCCATTCCTTTGCCTCTTTTATATTGTCCGTCTGGTAGAGCACATCGATGAGTTCCACGAGCGCCTCTTTGATCCGGGGGGTAAAGGTCACCGCGTCTCTCAGATAGGGGATAGACTCCCTGTTGAGCTCCATGATCTTATAGGTAAGGCCCGTATAGAACGCCACGGTGCTCGATTTGGGTTCGGCTTTCCTTGCCTCGAGGAAATGTACAAGCGCCTCCTCGTAATTCTCATCGCGGAATTCCTTCATGCCCGTCTCGAATGGAGACTGGGCGGCTGCAACACCGGCAGATGAGACCAAGGCAAAAATGCAAACGAAAAATATGGCGTACCATCTCATTATTTGGTCACCCCCGTAATGATTTCACTATCGTAACTTTTTTTTAAAATCTTGTCTATATGCTCTATACCGTTATCGTTGAGCCCTGCCTGAGCAATTTGATATTGTCTCTTTTGAGGGCATCCAGTTCCCTGTGTATCTCTTCGAGAAAGATGGGCTTTATATGTGTCACGTAGATAGGCATCGTGCCAAGTCCGTATCTGTCGATGTGTTCGACCAGCATTGCCGTTGTCATATGTCCCGATATCTTTGCCAATCTGTCCAACCTGTTCGGAAAAGAGACATCTGCTATGATAAACTCAATGCCTTTTGTCTCGCGGGCCACCGCCCAGAACCTCTTTGTGGGTCCCGTGTCTGCCGTGAACATAAAGCCCTTGTTGCCTTCCTTAACGATATAGCCTACCGTAAAAACCGTGTGCGTCATCAGGACAGGCTCCACGGTAATGCTGTTGATGGAGGATACCTGCTCCATTGGTATCTCATGAGGCTTGATGATGCCTTTGTGCTCTGACGGGATGACGGTAAAATCCGGCCATATCAAATTATTAAGCAGGTTTTGCGATATAATCTCAAGTACCTGTTTTACGCTTATCAGCTCGATCGAGTAGTCTCCCATCATGACAAGCTCATCAACAAAAGGAAAAAGTCCTTTTACGTGATCGATATGCGTGTGGGTTATCAGCACCTGCTTGATCTTTTTCAACGCTTCGTCGTCAAGGGCCTCTGTAATCGTCCCCGCGTCGAGAAGTATTGTATCGTTGATAAGAAAGGATGTTGCCCGGTATTTCCCTATGTAATTACCATAGCAGCCAAGTACCTTGATCTTCATCTTTATTACGAATTGTATTAAAACATTTGCTTTCATGTCA
>DIFC01000015.1:14471-15890 GCA_002418945.1 Deltaproteobacteria bacterium UBA5758
TTTCACATTAATCCCTTGACGAGTAAAGTCTGTTGGCATTATATTATTACCGTTAACGGATATTTTTTGGAGGATTTTTATGCCTATCTATGAATATGAATGTACGGAATGCGGGGAGGTATTTGAAATATTCCAAAAGATCTCTGAAGAACCCATTACAGAATGTCCGAAGTGCACGGGAGCAATGCAAAAGATCATATCTCCATGCGCGTTCCACCTGAAAGGCACAGGCTGGTACGCAACAGATTACAAAAAGACGGCTGACTCGGTAAACGGCAAGAACGGCAAGAAACACACTGAAAAAAAGGAAGAAAAGACAGAGACGGCAACAGAGGTCAAAACCGAAACAAAATCAGAAACCACACAGACGGGAACAGCCGGGGGATAGATGAAAGCAGGAGACAAGGTCACCTTTACCTTTGCAAAGAAGGAGATGGAAGGCACCGTAGAAAGGGTCTTCCAGAAGAGCGTCTACATCAAGGCCGATTTTCCCAAAGACAAGGGAAAGATCGTCAGGAGAAAGCTGAAAGACGTAAAGTAAGCTCACAGCTTTCAGCACACAGCAAAACCTAAACCAGGATTTTCAGATTACGGGGAGCGTCTGTTTTAACGTATCAGGTATATGCCATCTTTTTTAGTAATATTAAATTTAGAATTTGCTGATAGCTGACAGCTGTGGGCTGTCAGCTGCTTTTGTAGTAATCCTGCAGCGCCTTTACCTGTATGCCGCCTCTTTTCATGCTCTCGATGGCGTTGACGACCGCCTGGGCGCCTGACAGGGTCGTCGTGTAGGGGATTCTGTACTGGACGGCGCTTGCCCGTATTAGCACTTCATCCATCTTCGGGTTCCTTCCGCTGGGCGTATTGATGATAAAGCGGATATCGCCGTTCTTTATCATATCGACGATGTGCGGCCTTCCTTCCGATACCTTATTGATGAAGCTTACCTCCATCCCGTTATTCGTAAGGACCTTGCCTGTTCCTTTTGTCGCGTAGACCTTAAAGCCAAGGTCGATAAGCTTCTTCGCGATAAAGACGATGTTCCTCTTGTCCTTGTTCTTCACGCTCAGGAATACACTTCCCTCAGAGGGGAGGTCCTGCCCTGCCCCCAACTGGGATTTGCAAAATGCGGCCCCGAAGGTGAGGTCGATCCCCATCACCTCACCTGTGGATTTCATTTCCGGACCAAGGACCGCGTCGATGCCGGTGAACCGGTTGAAAGGAAAGACAGATTCCTTTACGGCAATATGGCCGACCTCCGGTTCGCTCTCGATCCCNNCATGAGCTTCGCTGCCACCTTCGCCCACTGCACCCCCGTCGCCTTGCTCACAAAAGGGATCGTCCTGCTTGCCCGGGGGTTCACCTCCAAAACATAGACGATATCGTTCTTCACCGCGTACTGGATGTTCATGAGGCCGA